>JBKPTM010000155.1:0-10169 GCA_046765935.1 Actinomycetota bacterium
CGGGTGGCTGGCGCCGGCCATCATCCCCGTGTCGATGTCCTGGATCGAGCCCACGCCCTGCTCGTTGGCCCGGATGGCATCGAGCATGTACGGGACGAGCAGCCGGTTGACGATGAAGCCGCGGTTGTCGCCCGCGGCCACGGTCGTCTTGCCGAGCGTCTGGCCCACCTCGAATCCCAGATCGACGGCATCGTCCGCGGACTTCTCGGCGCGCACCACCTCGAGCAAGGGCATCACCTGGGGCGGATTGAAGAAGTGCAGGCCGATCATCCGCTCCGGGCGCTTGGTCGCGTCGGCCTGGGTGGCGACCGAAAGCGAGGAGGTGTTCGTCGCCAGGTACGCGTCGTCCTTGACGATCCCGTCGAGCTCGCCCCACATCTCGAGCTTGCGATCGAGGTCCTCGGTGATCGCCTCGATCAGCAGATCGCTCTCCGCGAGATCCGCGTAGTCGAGCGTCGGCGTGATCCGGCCCCGCACGGCGTCGGCCTCGGACTGCTCCATCTTGCCCTTCTCGACCGCCCGGCCGAGCTGCTTCTCGATCTTGCCCATCCCCTTGTCGAGCGCGTCCTGATCGATTTCCCGCACGACGACGTCCCAGCCCGCCTGGGCGCAGATCTGGGAGATCCCGTGACCCATGAGCCCGCAGCCAACGACGCCGACCTTGCTGATCGCCATATTCGCTTGTCCTTTTGTGCGAGGGCGCGCATCAGCGCGACCCGTTTGATGTTGGAAGGGCGCGCGGCGGCGCGACCCCTCTGAAGTCCGGCGTGAGCATACGTTCTCTACCTTTTCGGGCTCCCGCAGGGCGCAACCAGCCAGGCGGTTGCGGGTTTCTTCTCCGATGGGCGCTGGGAGGCCACACCGACTCGGGTTCTCGCTTGCCGTATTCGCGGCGGGCCTGCTCGCCTGGGCTGCGGCGGGGGCCCTGGGGACGCCGTCCGCCCGGCCGGCTCAGGCGACCGCCGCGCCCGTGGCGCGCGCAGCGGCGCCCTGCGACGCGAAGTGCCGGGCGGCGCGACGCCAACAGAGCAAGGCCGCCCTCCGGCGCAAGAACGCCAGGCAGAAGCGCCCGAACGTGGTCCTGATCAACACCGACGACATGAACGCCACGGACATGTTCGTGATGCGCAACACCCTCGCGCTGCTCGGCGCCCACGGCACGACCTTCAGCAACAGCTACGTCTCCTATCCCCTCTGCTGCCCATCTCGAGCGACCCAGCTCACCGGCCAGTACGCGCACAACCACGGCGTCACGACAGACCAGCACTTCACCGACCTCGACAGCTCGAACACGCTCGCCGTCTGGCTGAAGCGAGCCAAGTACCGGACCGCCATGGTCGGCAAGTACCTGAACGGCTACGGCGTTGTGGACCCGCGCCAGGTCCCTCAGGGATGGAAGCAGTGGTTCGGGCTGACGGGCGGGACTGAGCAGAAGCGCTACGGGTTCAAGCTCAACGAGAACGGCAAGGTCCACAACTATCCGCGCAAGCCCGCCAACTACATCGACTACATCCTCGGCGCCAAGGTCAACGGGCTGCTCAAGGCCTGGGCTCCGAGCCCCAAGCCGTTCTTCATCTACTACAACCCGAACAATCCGCACGGCGAGAAGGGGACGCCGGTCTGGTCGACCCGCGACCCGGAGCCGGCGCCGCAGTACCTCGGACGGTTTGGCGACACCCCGGCTCCCCGGCCACCGAACTTCGACGAGCCGAACATGTCCGACAAGCCGGAGCAGATCCGCGACATTCCGCGGCTCAGCGAACAGGACGAGGCCGATATCGACCGTCGCTACCGGGGCCGCCTCGAGAGCCTGCTCTCGGTGGACGACGAGATCAAGAAGATCGTCAGCCTCGTCCGCAAGTACGGCGACAAGCGCAAGACGTTCTTCATCTTCACCTCGGACAACGGCCTCGAGCTCGGCGCCCACCGGATCGAGTTCAAGGACTACCTGTACGAGGAGGGCGAGCGGGTCCCGCTGATCGTCCGGGGTCCGGGCGTGCCGCAGAACACGACGCGCGATCAGCTCGTCGCCAACATCGATCTCGCCCCAACCATCGTCGCGATCACGAAGGCGCGGCCCGGCAGGGTGATGGACGGGATCGACCTGCTGCCGCTGACGCGCGACCCGAACGTCTCGAACAACCGCACCATCCTCTTCGAGAGCCTGGACCTCGACATCTACGGGGTCCGGCAGGGCCCGTGGTCGTACAACCTCTACTCCAACGGCGACGAAGAGCTCTACAACCTCGAGGACGACCCCTACCAGCTGACCAGCCTGGCCGACGACCACGACCTGGCCTCATTGAGGGCATCGCTCAAGGCCAAGCTGGAGCAGCTGCGAACCTGCTCAGGCGACACCTGTCGCTAGCGGCCACCAGGCCGCAGCATCATGAGCGAGGGGCGGAGCCCCGAGCGGTTATGTGCGGCGGCCGCTTGTGGCCGCGGCTTTATGGCGAAGCCGAAGCCTGTTCCAGCTTCCGCTGCATCGCCTCGGCGAGCGCGTTGACCCCGCTCATCGGGCGAACGAAGACCTCCATGCGGTTGATCCGTCCGTCCGGGCCAAAGTGGAGGAAGTCGATCCCGTCGAGCTCGCGGTCGCCCACCCGCGCGCTGAAGGCGAGCGCGGCAGCGTCACCGGTCTCGACCTGATCGGTGTAGTGGAAGTCCTGGAACACCTGGGAGACGGCGCCGAGCAGCATCGCGACCGGATCGCGCCCCTCGTACGGCTTGAAGACGACCGGGCTGCGGAAGACCACGTCCTCGGAGAAGAGCTCGTCGATCGCCGAGAAGTCCTTGGCCTCCGCCGCGCGCCGGAACGCGTCGCTCTTCATGCCGCGAACCCTACCTACGACCCGTCCGCGGGCTCCCAGTCAATGGGCCCGGCGGTGAGCAGATGCGCGCCGAGGGGCCGTCCGAGCGCCCTCTGAGCCTCCGACGAGGCCCCGATCAGCCTCGAGAGGTCCACACCGGTCGCGACGCCCATCTCCTCCAGCATCGAGACCAGGTCCTCGGTCGAGATGTTCCCGGTGGAGCCAGGCGGCACCGGACAACCGCCCAGCTCGCCGAAGGAGCTCTCGAACGAGTCGATGCTCTGCTCCAGTGCAGCGAGCACGTTCGCCAGGCCCTGGCCGCGGGTGTTGTGGAAGTGCGCGGTCAGCTCGACGCCGTCCAGGCCCTCCCGGGCGGCGGTGAAGAACTCGCCGACCTGCCGCGGGTTGGCCATCCCGGTCGTGTCGCCGAAGGCGATCTCGTCGCAGCCGAACGCGCGAAGCTTTTCGCCGATCTCGAAGACGCGGCCCGGAGGAACCTCCCCCTCGTACGGACATCCGAAGCTGGTCGAGATGACGCCCTCACAACGGATGCCCGCCTCACGCGCGACGCCGATCGTCCCCTCCAGGTCGGCCAGCGACTCGGCGATCGAGCGGTTGACGTTTTTTCGGTTGTGCGTCTCCGAGGCGGAGAGGAAGAAGTTCGCCTCCTGGAAGCGGTCCCGGAACTCGAGGGCGTTGTCGAGACCCTTGCGGTTCGGGATCAGGACCGAATACGCGACCCCCTCGACCGGCTCGAATCGGGTCAGCACCTCGGCCGCGTCCGCGAGCTGCGGGATCACATCGGGACGCACGAACGAGGTGAGCTCGATCCGCTTCAAGCCGGCCTCGCCGAGCAGCCGGATGAGGCGCACCTTCTCCTCGGTCGGGATCACCTCGGGCTCGTTCTGGAACCCGTCGCGCGGCCCGACCTCGCGAATCCGGACGCTCTGCGGCAGCTGATCGGCCATCGCTCCCAGCCTAGCCGGGAGCGCTCACCGTCTCGCTGCCGTCGTCCTCGATGACGATCACGGTCTGATCCCCGCCGCCCCGCTTCGCGGCGTAGAGGGCGGCGTCGGCCCGCTCGAACAGCTCGAGCCCGCTCTCCCGCTCATCCCAGACGGCGAGGCCGGTGGAGCAAGACGATCCCGCTGGCGTCGCCGAGCGGATTCGCGCCAGCACGGTCATGCCCGCCTCGGCCGGGCAGTCGGGCATGAGCAGCATGAACTCGTCGCCACCGATCCGGGCGAGGAAGTCGCTCGGCCTGATCACCTCCCGCCAGGCCGCAACGGCCGAGATCAGCAGGCGGTCGCCGGCGAGGTGACCGTGTTCGTCGTTGAAGAGCTTCAGATCGTCGAGATCGATGATCGCCACGCTGAGGGGCGCTTCGTGGCGCTTCGCCCAGGCCAGCTCGCGCTCGAGCTCCTGGTCCAGCCAGCGACGATTCGCGATCCCAGTGAGCGGGTCGGTGCGAGCGCGTGACTCGGAGTCCACGACGCGGCGGTTGGTGGCGTCGCTCAGCCAGGAGACCACCGCGGCGGCCGTGCCGAACGCGAATCCGGTGAGCAGCAGCCGGGTCAGCGGCGAGTACCCGGTCGAGGGAATCGAGTAGAGCACCGCCGCGTAACCGGCGAACAGCCAGGCCATCTGCAAGGCCGTGCGGCGGCCCGGGAAGAAAAACGCCGAGAGGAGCACGACCCAGACGAACATCGCCACGTACGCGCTCGGCTGGCCGGCGAAGTACACGCATAGTGAGATCAAGGTCGAACCGAGTGCCATCACGACCTGCAGCAGCCACGACGGCAGGCGGCCGGCGAACGCAAACAGCAGCGCCGCGACCATTGCGGCGGTTCCAGCGATTGCGAGGATGGCTCCGTCATCGCTGTGCGGCGGATGAGGCAGGAGCAGCGAGGCAGCGACCAGCACGGCGCCGGCGGCGTACAGGACGCCTGCCACCCGGGCAATGAGCGCGGTGTCGCCGTGAATCTCCTGCGGGGTCGGGAGCCTCAGGCGGGAGTGAGCCATCGCCCGACTATCGGCGGCGAAAGATGCGCACTGAATCCGTGGAAATCCGCAGTTCGCGCTCGAACCGCTACTCGCCCGTGACGCTGCCGATCTCGATCACGCGACGCTCGTGTGTGCCGACGCCGACCGTGCGGTCCCCCTCCTTGACCTCTACGTCGAAGCGCAGCTTGCGGCCGTCGACGATCTCGTTCAGCTTCGCGTAGGCCGTGCAGGTCTGACCCTCCGCCGCGGCGGCGACGTGCTTCACGCAGACTTCGAAGCCAACGGTCGCCTTGCCCTCCTCGAGGTTCTCGAAGGCGAGCGCGGCGGCGTTGCCCTCGATCATCCCGATCATCCCCGGGGTCGAGAGGACGCTGGCGCCGATCGTGCCACCCACGTCCGTCAGCAGGCGACCCTCCACCACGAAGTCCATGCTCCGCTCCATCCCAGGCTCGAGCGTCACACCATCCCCAATCCGCCGGAGACGCCAAGGGTTTCCCCGGTGACGTAGGACGCGTCATCCGAGGCCAGGAAGGCGACGGCCGCTGCGACCTCATCCGGCCGACCCAGACGCCTGAGCTGCGTCCCGGCCTTCATCGTCTCGATGATCTTCTCGCCGATCTCGCCGAACTCCTTGGCCTGCATCAGCAGGGGTGTCTCGATCGGGCCCGGCGCGATCGCGTTCGCGGTGATGCCGAAGCGAGCTCCCTCCCTGGCCATCACCTTGGTGAAGGCAATCACGCCGCCCTTGGCCGCCGAGTACACGGCCGATCCCTTGGACCCGACCCGGCCGGCCTCCGAGGCGATGTTGACGATGCGCCCGTAGCCGGCCTCCTGCATCCCCGGAAGAGCGGCGTGGGTGCAGTTGAAGACGCCGTAGAGGTTGACGTCGACGACCTTCTTCCACTGCTCGGGCGTCGTCTGGGCGAAGAATCCGAACTCGTCGGTGCCGGCGTTGTTGACCAGGATGTCGATCGGCGCGCCCGCGCTGTCCACCGCTGCCTGCGCGGAGCCCAGATCAGTGACGTCGAGCTGGATCGACAGCCCGGAGATCTCGCCGGCCACCTCGGTCGCCCCCTCGAGGTTGAGATCTCCGATCGTCACGTCGGCGCCCTCCGCGGCCAGGCGGCGCGCGATCGCCGCGCCGATGCCGCTCGCGCCGCCCGTGACCAGCGCCTTCTTGCCCTCGAGCCTCATGGGTGGCGGCAGCCTATTGAGGGCGCCCTGTAGCTTGCTCGCCGGTGGCAGAGCCGATTCCGATCATCGGTGGAACCGGGGCGCTCGGGTACGGCCTCGCCGTGCGCTGGGCACGGGCGGGCCAGCCGATCGTGATCGGCTCACGCGACGCGGGGCGGGCCGCGGAGGCTGCGGATCGCGTCCGCGGGGAAGTCGATGGAGCCGACGTCGAGGGCCTTGAGAATGCGGAGGCCGCCGCGCGTGGACCGATCGTCTTCCTGACCGTTCCGTTCCGCGCACAGTCGGAGACGCTCACCAACCTGAAGGACGCGCTCTCGGAGGGGCAGCTCCTGGTCGACTCCACGGTCCCGACCGCGGCGGCCGTCAGCGGCAAGGCCGCGAGGACGCTTGGCGTCTGGCAGGGCTCCGCGGCCCAGCAGGCCGAGGAGATGGTTCCCGACGGCGTGACCGTGATCTCGGCCCTCCACACGGTGAGCGCCAGGCGACTCGCCGAGGGGGATCCCCTCGATGAGGACGTGCTGATCTGCGGCGACCGCAAGGCGGACAAGGCGCGCGTCGCCCGGCTGATCGAGCAGATCGAGGGTCTGCGCACGGTCAACGCCGGCGCGCTCGAGATGGCGCGCATCGTCGAGACGCTGACCCCGATGCTGATCTCGATCAATGCCCGCTACAAGGCCGCCGCGGGCATCCGGATCACGGATCTGCCCGAGGGCGATCCCTGGGCTTGATTCGCGTAGCCGCCGGAAGCGAAGCTGAGGAGGCGAAGCGTTGATGGAGGCGGAGCGTTGACGGTGGAGCGCTGCGTGATCCTCGCCGGCGGCACTGGCGGGGCCAAGCTCGCTGCCGGGATGCAGGATCTCCTCGGCCCAGGTCTGTCGGTGATCGCCAACACCGCGGACGACATCGAGATCGTCGGGGTCGACGTCTCACCCGACCCCGACCTGATCACCTACTGGCTGAGCGGTGAGATCGACGAGGAGCGGGGCTGGGGCATCAAGGGGGACTCGTTCACGGTCTTCGACCGCCTGGTCCGGCTCGGCGCACCCGACTGGTTCAGGCTCTCCGACCGCGACCTGGCCACCTGCCTCTACCGGCGGGAATTCGTCGCCGAGGGAGGGCGCCGCACAGATGCCCAGGCGCAGATCGCGCGCGCGTTGGGCGTCAGGGCGTCGGTCCTGCCGATGTGCGAGGAGCGCGTCAGGACGAGGGTGAGAACCGCGGAGGGGTGGCGGGATCTGCAGCGCTATCTGGTCGCGGAGCACGCCGAGGCGCCAGTAGAGGGGGTGGAGATCGAGGGGATCGCCGACGCCGTCCCCACGCCCGACGTGCTGGCGGCGATCGCCGACGCGGAGGCGATCGTCATCGGACCGTCGAACCCAGTGATCTCGATCGGGCCGATCCTCTCGATCGCGCCTCTCCGCGAGGCGATCGCGGCAGCGGCCGCTCCAGTCGTGGCCGTCAGCCCCTACGTCGCCGGCCAGGTCGTCAAGGGACCGACCGATCTCTTCATGCGCGCCGTCGGGCGCCCCTCGACCGCGGCCGGGGTCGCCTCGCTCTACGAGGGCCTGGTCGACGGCATGGTCTGCGACGCCGAGGACCCGGATCCGCCGCCTGAGGATCTGCGGATCATGAGCTGTCCGACCTTGATGGAGGGACGCGAGGGACGGCGGGCCCTGGCCGAGCGAACCCTCGAGTTCGCCTCGACACTTCGGGCCGAACCGGCGTAAAAAGCCGCAATGTGGGGTATAAGCGGCGCCTCACCCGGTAGCCTGATCTTCCGTGGGGGCGGACTTCCAGCAATTGCATACGACCGCGATCGTTCCCGTGAAGGGGTTCTCGTCCGCAAATGGGCGGCTGAATGGCCTGCTCGCGGAGGACGAGCGTGCACGGTTGGCGGAAGCCCTCTTCCTCGACTTGATCGTGAAGCTGCCGCGGAGCCGCTGCATCGATGACGTACTGATCGTCACCTCGGATCCGTCCGTCGCGCGCCAGGCCGGTTGGTTCGGCCACAAGGTGCTCGTTCAGGAGACCGACGAGGGGCATGCGGAGGCGGCGGCCGCGGGGGCTCGCGCCGCCATGGCCGACGGCGCCCAGCGGGTGGCGATGCTGCCGGTCGACTGCCCGATGCTCGACACGGACGAGCTCGACGCCCACCTCGGGCGCTCGCCACGCACGGCACTGATCGTTCCCGACCGTCATGGCACGGGAACGAACGCCCTCATGCTGAACCCACCTGACCTCTTCCTTCCCGCCTTCGGCCCCGACAGCTGTGCCAGGCACGTCAGCCGGGCGAGGGCGACAGGCCAGAGCTTCGCGCTCGAAGCGGTTGAATCCCTGGCGATCGACCTCGACACGCCCGAGGACTTCACGCTGCTGCGTGACCGGCTGCTGCTCGATCCGCAGCCGGCTCCGCGGACCGCCAAGGTGCTCTGGCAGCTCGGCGACCGCGCCGCGCAGGCGGCCGCCTAGCCACATTTGGCCGCCCGCGAGCTGCGGATCCGGCCCCTGACCGGGATTCCGGAGCTGAGGGAGGGAGACGAGCTCGGTCGCCTGGTCGCCGAGACGTCCGCTCCCGCGGACGATGAGATCGTGGTCATCTCGCAGAAGGCCGTCTCCAAGGTCGAGGGGCGCGTGCGGCGGGTGGCGGACGTCGAGCCCGGCGAGCGCGCTCGGGCCGTTGCCGCCCAGGTCGACAAGGACCCCGCGCTCGTTGAGCTGATGCTCGAGGAGAGCAGGCGGATCGTGCGCGCGGTGCGCGGCGTCCTGATCATGGAGACCAACGCCGGCTGGGTATGCGCGAACGCGGGCATCGACTCCTCCAACCTCGAGGAGGGCTTCGTATCGCTGCTGCCCGAGGACGGCGACGCCTCCGCTCGCCGGATTCGCGGCGAGATCGCCGCGGCGTCCGGCGCCACGCCGGCGGTGGTCGTCGCCGACAGCTTCGGCCGGGCATGGCGCGTCGGCCAGGCGGACGTCGCGATCGGCTGCGCGGGGCTGCCGCCGCTCGAGGACTGGCGCGGCAGGCGGGACCGCCAGGGTCGGGAGCTGACGGCGACCCATCTCGCGCTCGCCGACGAGCTCGCCTCGGCCGCCGACCTGGTGCGGGACAAGGACTCCGGCGTACCCGGGGCGATCGTCGCCGGGCTGGGACACCTGGTCACCGTGGAAGATGGGCCTGGGGCACGAGCCATCCCGCGTCCGGCTGCCGAGGACTTGTTCAGATAGACGGCTCCGCCATCAACGGCGGCCACAAACACCGCCGCCGGATCTAGGCGGGCGCCTTGGCGCTCTTCGAGCCGATCTCGGAGAGCGAGGGTGGCTTGGTGCCCTCCTCGGTGAACTCCGGCGGCTCGTAGATCCTGCCCGGCGTGGCGCCCATCGCGAGAATCCGCGCCGGCTCGTCGCCGGTGATCAGCTTGCGCTTCTCGGAGGCCCCGACCCGCGCGAATACGCCGGGCTCGAGCTCGTACTCCTCGCCGCCGACCCGGAGGGTGGCCCTGCCGGAGAGGGCCGTGTAGACCTCCTCCTGCTCATCGTGAGTCTGGTCGTGCTCGGGGAAGTGCTTGAAGTTCGGCGGCAGATCGATCACGGCCAGCCCGAAGGAGCTCACACCCAGCCCCGCCCGGACGCGCCGGAAACCGCCGCCGAAGATCGCCTCGAAGTCCTCGACACGCTTGACCGTCACATCTGGCATTTGTTCGTTCCTCTCCCCACAGCCTCGCTTTTGAGGCTACTCGCCGACCACGAGAACGGCGGAACCTCGGACCCTACCGTGACGAATGTCATTTAACGCACGATTGGCCTCGGCGAGCGGATACGCCTGAATCTCCGTTCTGACCGGCACGGATTGGGCGAGCGGCAGGAACTCCTCCCCGTCCAGGCGGGTCAGATTCGCCACGGAGCGCACGGTGCGCTCGTGCCAGAGGATCTCGTACGGGAAAGAGGGGATGTCGCTCATGTGGATACCGGCGCAGACGACGGTCCCCCCCGGCGCCAGGGCCCGCAGCGCCTCGGGGACCAGCTCGCCTACCGGCGCGAAGACGATTGCGGCATCGAGGTCCTTTGCCGCCGGATCACCGACGGCCCCCGCCCACTCCGCTCCGAGCTCGCGGGCCAGCTGCTGGGTGTCGGTATCGCCCTCGCGCGTGAGCGCGAAGACCT
>JBKPTM010000156.1:0-8201 GCA_046765935.1 Actinomycetota bacterium
CCTCGATCGACGGCGACGAGCTCGTCTACCACGACGACGTCAACCTCGGGATCGCCGTCGCGCTCGAGACCGGGCTGATCGTGCCGGTGATCCGTCACGCGCAGCGGCTCAGCCTCGAGGGCCTGGCGGGCGAGATCGGCCGGCTGGCCGAGCGCGCAAGGAAGGGCCAGCTCGAACCCGACGACGTCGCGGGAGGCACGTTCACGATCACGAACCCGGGTCAGTTCGGCGCCGTGCTGGCGACGCCGATCATCAACCAGCCGCAGGTCGCGATCCTCGACCTGGAGGCGGTGGTGAAGCGGCCGGTGGTGATCGATGACGAGTCGGAGGCGATCGCCGTCCGCCCGATGACCAACCTCTGCATGTCCTGGGATCACCGGGCGCTCGACGGAGCGGAGGCGGCGCGCTTCCTCTCCGGCGTCAAGGCCCGCCTCGAGGGGTGGGAGCGATGAGCCTGCTCGCGCACGAGGAGGTCGTGGTCCGTCGCGGGCAGCGCAGCGGCATCTACATCGTGATCGCGATCCACTCAACGGTGCTGGGGCCGGCGCTGGGCGGCCTGCGCATGTGGCGTTATGGCGCCCTCGGCGACGCGATCGCGGACGCCCTCCGCCTCTCCGAGGCGATGACCTACAAGGCTGCGGCGGCCGGGCTCGATCTCGGCGGCGGGAAGGCCGTGATCTGCATGCCTCCCGAGGCCGAGCCGTCGGCGGACGAGCGACGGGAGCTGATGCTCGACGTCGGCGACATCGTCGACTCGCTCCAGGGGCGCTACGTGACGGCCGAGGACGTCAGCACCGGCACGGATGACATGGCGGTCATCCGCGAGCGAACGGAGCATGTCGCTGGCCTTCCCATCGACTCCGGCGGGTCCGGAGACCCAAGTCCGATCACGGCACGCGGCGTTGAGTCCGCGGTCCGAGCGTGCTTCGAGCACCGCTACGGATCCGGCGACCTGGCGGGTCGCCGCGTGACCGTGGTCGGCTTGGGACACGTCGGCTCCCGCCTGGCCGAGCGACTCGCCTCCGACGGAGCCGAGCTGCTGGTCTCGGACATCGCGCCCGAGAAGCGCGAGTTCGCGGAGCGGATCGGAGCTCGCTGGGTGGAACCGTCCGACGCCGTGACCGCCGAGTGCGACCTGCTCGCGCCGTGCGCTCTTGGCGGAGCCATCGACTCCGACAACGTCGATCGCCTTCGCTGCGGGATCGTCTGCGGCGCCGCCAACAACGTGCTCGCCGACCGGTCGCTGGCCGCCCGGCTGGCGGAGAGGGACATCCTCTATGCGCCCGACTTCATCGCGAACGCGGGCGGGCTGATCAACGTCTATGGCGAGCTGCACGGCCTCGACAGGTCGCGGCTGGATTCGCTGGTGGATGGGATCGGCGAGGCGCTCGGGCGGGTGTTCGAGGCCGCTCGCGCCCGTTCGGTCACGCCGCTGGCAGCCGCGCGCTCCCTCGCCGAGGAGCGCCTCGACGCCGCGCAGGAGATCCCCGCTCTCGCCCACACACCGGGCTAGGCCGTGCGGCCGCCGGATCAGCGGGGCGCCTCGGCTGCCGAGGCTCGTTGATGCGCGACACTTTCGACATGGCCCAGGTTCTGGTGATGCGGTGCGGGCTGGTCCCCTATGAGGAGGCTCGGCGAGCCCAGAAGCGGATCGAGGCGGCGCGGCTCGCCGAAGAGGTTCCGGACGTCCTGCTGCTGCTCGAGCATCCGCCCGTCTACACGAAGGGGCGCCGCGCCGAGCCAGGCGAGCTCGGAATGGGCGAGGACTGGTACCGGATGCAGGGGATCGAGATCTGCGAGACCGACCGCGGTGGCCGGGTCACCTACCACGGCCCGGGCCAGCTGGTCGGCTATCCGATCGTCTCCCTGAAGCCGTACGGGGACAACGTCCACGAGTACGTGCACGGCCTCGAGCGATTGATGATCGACTCGCTCGCCGCCTACGACATCGGCGCGGAGGTGATCGATGGCCTGACGGGTGTCTGGGTCGGCGGCGGGCCGCCCGAGGGCCGCAAGATCGGCTCGATCGGCGTCCACGTCAATCGCGGAGTGACCACGCACGGTTTCGCGATCAACGTCAACAACGACCTGCAGCCCTTCGAGTGGATCGTCCCGTGCGGCATCGAGGGGGTCCGGATGACGTCGATCACGCGCGAGCTGCAGGAGGAGCAGGATCTGAGCGCCTACATGGACGTGGTGAGCGGGCTCTTCGGAAGGATCTTCGAGCGCGAGCCCGTCGAGGCGGACGGGACCTTGGCGGAGCTGGCCGGCTTGGCGGCCCCGGTACGGTAGGACCGATGGCAGACGTCGAGAGATTGCACGTCACCCGCTCGCGGGCCAACCCGGGCGGCAAGGCGCAGGATGAGAACGGCAAGGTCGCATTCCGCTCGCGCAAGCCGCCGTGGCTGAAGGTCCCGGCGCCCGGCGGTCCGACGTACCGGCGGCTGAAGAAGGCGATCGAGGCGGACAACCTGCACACGGTCTGCCAGGAGGCCAACTGCCCCAACGTGGGCGAGTGCTGGGAGCGCGGCACGGCGACCTTCATGATCCTCGGCGACGTCTGCACCCGCCGCTGCGGCTTCTGCAACGTCCAGACGGGCAAGCCGA
The DNA here is from genome assembly GCA_046765935.1 of Actinomycetota bacterium. Lineage (GTDB taxonomy): Bacteria > Actinomycetota > Thermoleophilia > Solirubrobacterales > 70-9 > DASUPK01. The sequence goes on from JBKPTM010000156.1 coordinate 2,608, forward strand.
CCTGGCACGACCCGCTCGAGCCGCTCCGCGTCGCGAACCAGGTGAAGCGGATGGGCCTGCGTCACGCGGTGATCACCTCGGTCGACCGCGACGACCTCCCGGACTACGGGGCGGGGGCGTTCGTCGGCGTGATCCGCTCGATCCGGCGGATGGCGCCCGGGTGCAAGGTCGAGGTGCTCACCCCGGACTTCCGCGGCCAGGAGATGCCGCTCGCCAAGGTGATCGCCGAGCGGCCCGACGTCTTCAACCACAACGTCGAGACCGTGCCGCGCCTCTACCCGATCGCCCGTCGCGGGTCGGTCTTCATGCGCTCGGCGCGCGTGCTGCGGATGGCGAAGGAAATGGCCGGTGACGAGGTCGTCACCAAGTCAGGGCTGATGGTCGGCCTCGGTGAGGAGTTCGACGAGATGGTCGAGACGTTCGGCATCCTGCGCGAGCACGGCGTTCAGGTGCTGACCGTCGGGCAGTACCTGCGGCCGACCGAGAAGCACCTGCCGGTCGACCGCTATTGGCACCCGGACGAGTTCGAGGCCCTCGAGAAGGCCGCCTACGAGATCGGCTTCGAGTCGGTCGCCTCCGGCCCGCTCGTGCGCAGCTCCTACCACGCCGACGAAACCGCTCGCATGGTCGAGGAGCGCCAGGCCCGCGACGACGGCAGCCTGGCCGTTGCCTGAAGCCTCGCCGTCGAAGTTCAGCCACGTCGACCTGGTCGTCTCCGACATCGACCGGAGCCTCACCTTCTATCGCGGCCTGCTCGAACCGCTCGGCTGGACCGGGCTGAACGAGGTCGCCGGGGAGCGCGGGGAGACGATCCACTACATCTCCCAGGAGGGTCCCGGCGTCGCCGCGCTCGGAGTAGTACGGCTACACCCCGGGCTATTACGCGGTCTTCTTCTACGACCCGGACGGGATCAAGCTGGAGATCCTCCATCGCCCGGGATATTGGAACTACGTGACTGGTTGACGGCTTCGCCGTAAGACGGGTCGCTCCTCGGCTTCGCCTGCGGAGCACCCTCGCATCCGGTCCGCAACAGTCGTTGCGGCGGCGTGTTCCTTCACTCGTAGCCTCGGACCGATGCGCCTCCGCCGACGCAGAAAGCCGCTCGCCCTCGTCATCGCCGCCCTCGTCAGCGTCGCGGTGGCCGGGCCCCTCGCCGGTGGGGCGTCCTCGCAGACCGCGGGCTCGACTCCGACGACCGATAACGGGGACAAGCCGAAGGACCCGCTCGCCGGGAACGGGATGTGGATCTGGTACCTCAATCGCTCCTCGCACGGCAAGCTCGGGGCGATCGCGAAGAAGGCTCACGCCAACGGGATCGATACCGTGCTGATCAAGTCGGGGGACGGCACGGGGTACTGGGGCCAGTTCTCCTCGTCGGTGGTCAGCGGTCTCCACGCACGCGGGCTCCGGGTCTGCGCCTGGCAGTTCATCTACGGGCGTAAGCCGGGCAAGGAGGCGCAGGTCGGGGCGGCGGCGGTCGCCAGGGGGGCGGACTGCCTCGTTCTGGACGTCGAGGGCCAGTACGAGGGCAAGTATCCGCAGGCGTCCTACTTCATGTCGAGCCTCCGGTCGCGGATCGGCCCGGACTATCCGGTCGCGCTGGCGAGCTTTCCCTACGTCGATTACCACCCTGCGCTTCCGTTCTCCGTCTTCCTCGGCCCGAACGGCGCTCAGTACAACCTCCCGCAGCTCTACTGGAAGGACATCGGGACCACCGTCGACACGGGCTACATCCACACGTGGGTGTGGAATCGCATCTATCAGCGCCCGATCCTTCCGCTGGGGCAGGTCTACAACAACCCGAAGGCGAATCAGATCCGTCGCTTCCGGGCACTCGCCATGTCTCACGGATACGACGGCGTGAGCTGGTGGTCGTGGCAGTCGGCCGGCAAGCGGCAGTGGAAGGCGGTTCGCGCGCCCGTCGCGCCGGCGGCCACCCCGCCGTATCCGAGCTATCCGTTCCTGCGCCTCGGATCGAAGGGCGACTTCGTCGCCTGGGCGCAGCAGCTGCTCGCCGGTGGCGGGCATTCGGTTCCGATCACCGGCTACTACCAGGCCACAACGCAGGCGGCCGTCTATTCCTTCCAGGCGGCGCACGGGCTGCCTCAGACCGGGAATCTCGACGTCCCGACCTGGAGCCTGCTGATCCAGAACAAGCCGTTGCCGGTCACCTGGACCAAGGGCGGGGCGGTCGCCGCCGGCTCGAATGGGCGGGTCCTGCCGCCGCCGAAGTCGGCGAAGCTGCCGCCAATTCGGAACGAGATCCCCGCAGCACGGCTTCGCCACTAGGTCGCGGCCACAAGCGGCCGCCCACACAACCGCTCAGGGCTTCGCCCTTCGCTCAGATGCGTGCGGCCTGGTGGCCGCTTGGCCGCTTAGTGTTCGCCGCCGCCGGTGCTGCCGCTGAAGGACAACAACCCGACCTCGCGGTTCCCGGTCGTGACCGTCGCGCTGATCGTGATCAACGTCGCGGTCTTCATCTGGCAGCTCAACTTCCCCACCGACCCGACGCTGGACCAGGTCGGCTTCGGGTCGATCGATCAGAGCTCGCTCGAGTACGGGGCGATCCCGTACCGGATCTCCCATGCCGAGTCGCGCGACTGCGCCGTCGGGGCGGTCGCTCAGTCCCAGGGGCAGTTCGAGGCGGGTGTGGTCTGCCCCGGTACCAAGGACTACGACCGCGCCGTGGCGATCGGCCGCGAGAGTCCCGACGCGCAGCCCATCCCGATCAACGAGGCCCCCTGGTGGGTGACGCTGTTCACCTCGATGTTCATGCACGGCGGCATCCTGCACATCGCCGGCAACATGCTGTTCCTCTGGGTCTTCGGCAACAACATCGAGGACCGGCTCGGCAGGGTGAAGTTCCTGATCTTCTACGTGCTGGCCGGGCTGATCGCCGTCTACACCCAGGCGCTGATCGACACCTCGTCCACCGCGCCTACGATCGGAGCGAGCGGGGCGATCGCGGGGGTTCTCGGCGCCTACGCGCTGCTCTTCCCGCGTGCCCGTGTCCTGACCCTGATCTTCATCATCTTCTTCGTCACGTTGGTGGAGATACCGGCGTTGATCCTGCTCGCCGTCTGGTTCATCCTCCAGTTCGTCCCGGCGCTGGGGCAGGTCGCGGTGGAGTCCGGGGGCGGCCAGGGCGTCGCCTATTTCGCCCATGTGGGCGGGTTCGTCTTCGGATTGGCCGTCGCCGCGGTCATGCTCTCCACGACGGGACGTAGGGACAGAGAAGAACCCCCGCGATTACCGGTCTACTAGTTGGATCCCGACCTCAGGAATGCGCTGCTCCTGCTCGGCCTGCTCTTCTGCGGGTTCTTCGCCGTGGTGACGCTCTATGTCATCGTCGACACCGGGCTGCGACTGCGTACCTACGGCGACATCGGGGCGATCATCCTCTATGGGATCTCGCTGCTGATCGTCGGGCTGATCGCGGCGGGCCTGATCGGCGCGATACGCAACCCGCCTGATGATTAGGAGGATCGCGGCGATCCTGGGGGTGCTGCTCGCGGCCGGGGCGGCGGCGGTGATCGTCATCGCGATCTGGCCCGAGAGCACCGGCAAGGGCGACACGCAGCCGGCGAGCTCACACAGCAGGCCGGCCGATACGAACGGGGCCGCGGCGAACGGCGCCCCGCTCGCATCTGGCTCAAGGGAGAAGCGGAGCGCGCGCCGGCTCGCCTCCGAGGTGGCACGGCTGGAGCGCCCTGACGACGCGCGCTTCGCGTTGCAGCCGGTGACCGGGCCGCTCCCCGTGCACTATCGGTTCAAGCACCCGCCCGTCGCGGGAATCCTCTTCGACGTGAAGAGCGGCGAGGTCCTCTGGCAGCGCAATTCGGGGCTCGAACGTCCGATCGCGAGCCTGACGAAGATGATGACCGCGCTGATGGTCGCGCGGGCGGATCCCCCGGACGGCCGGGTGAAGGTGAGCCGCAACGCCGCGCACACCCAGGGCTCGGCCACCGGCCTGCTCCCGCGCGGCCGCAAGGTGCCGCTCGAGGCGCTGCTCCAGGCTCTGATCCTGATCTCGGCCAACGACGCGGCTGTGGCCCTGGCCGAGCACGACGGGGGCTCGGTCCCGCACTTCGTCAAGGAGATGAATGCGCAGGCGCACTCGATGGGCCTCTCCTGCACCCACTTCACGACGCCCAACGGCCTGCGGGACCGTGGCAACTTCTCCTGCCCGCGCGACCTGGCCGCTTTGGCGCGTGCGGATCTCGCCAACAAGCGGATCGCCGGGATCGCACAGACGCACTATGCGAAGCCGCGCTTCCCGATCAAGGGCAAGCACCTCTACCTGACCAACAACCACTACTTCCTGCAGCACGGGCTCAACGGGATCCCCGGGGCGCAGGTGACCGGCCTGAAGACGGGATTCACTGACGCGGCGGGTAGCTGCTACGTGACGACGGCACGGCTCGGCAGCCATCACCTCGGCCTCGTGCTCCTGCACTCGCCGAGCCCACTGACGCAGGTGCCCGCCCTGTTGCGGGCGGGCTTCGTGCAGGTCGGTGCGATCGCGCCGACGGTCCCGGCGCCACCGGTCTCGCCTCCCGCTGGGTGAGCCGCGCCGATGCGGGCGCGCATCCCAAGCACGGCAACCCTGATCTGCCTCGGGCTGTGCGGGTTCATCCTCCTCTTCGCGACTGGCGATCTGCTCCACACCGAGTCGCGCCTCCCGGACGCCGCCGCCGACTGCAGGGAGGGCGACGCCGCCTGCCGCGATGCGCGGCTCAGCGAGCAGCTGGCGCGGGATCGCGCGGCCGAGCCGCTCCAGGATCAGTACGACTCGCGGGCCTGGCTTTATGCGTTCGCGATCCTCGCGATCGTCGCGCTGACGCTCGCCTACAGGCTGCGCTCGACCTCGCGGGCCGAGTGGATGCGGATCTTCACCAACGTCGGGGTGGCGGGGGTGTGGCTTGGCATCGGTGCGGTCGTTCTCCTGCTCGTCACGGACGGGAGCTCCCTGGCGCCGCCACCCGGGCCGGTCCTGGTGATTCCGGTCGTGCTGCTGGCCGCGGCCGCGACGGGGAGCCTGACCGGGCGCGCCGAGGGCTGGGCCGAGCAGGGCCAGGGCGAGGGCATCAGGGAGATGGTCATGCAGGCCGGCAAGCTGGCCATCCACATCGGGACCGCCGGACAGATCCGGCGCTCGCGCCTGGAGGAGCTCGCCGGGTGGCTCTCGCTGGCCACGATCGGATTGAGCGCGCTCACCTGTCTCTTCGCGCTCGTTTTCGTGCTCGCTCAGCCCGGCTGCGATGCGAGCGCGAGCCCGCCCGACTGGACGAATCCGATCGATTCCATTGCGGCCGTGACCGCGATCGGTGGGATCGCCGCGGCGGTGGGCGCGCTTCTCATGCGGAGGTGGATCGTCGCGCTCGTCGGCCTCGTCGCCTGCCCGGTCGCATTGCTCTTCGTGCTGGCCAGCACCTGCGCGTTCTACTGACTTCGGCCAAAGAACTTTGCGGAGCGGGATCGCGGGTATATGAATAGCCGCACACACGGGGAATGCGATGACTTCAACGCTCCACATCCTGGCTCTGCAGAACACGCCGCAGCAGTCAGGAGGTGGTCTGGGGGTATCGATCGA
>JBKPTM010000157.1:0-6311 GCA_046765935.1 Actinomycetota bacterium
ATCGGCCCCGCCGTCTACGATCATCAGCCCGTGCGCTACCCGGTCGAGGAATTCACAGAGGAGGAACGCGAGCTCCTCGCGCCCCACTTCACGAACCTCGACCGCCCCGTCTTCGCTCTGGTCAACCTGCCCGAGACGATCAAGGGCGCGCTCTTCGCCCGCTACTCCCGCTACCCCGGGACGCTGCGCCGCCTCTATCTCGATGAGTTCGCCGCTGACGTTCCCCAGGGCGGGCGCCCGTTCGAGGGCGAGGAGGGCGAGCGGGCGGCCGGCCTCTACGAGCGGGTCTTCATGGGCTACGGCGACGACTCGATCGCGCAGGTCGGCGGCGCGCACGTCGCGTGTGAGTGGGTGTCGAACATCCTCACCAAGGTGCTGCAGCGCGGCCGGCTGGCGGCCTACCTAGAGCAATCCACCCGGTACATCCCCTACGACCAGCCGCTGCCGGACTCGGCTGGCGGCGGGTATCGGTTCTACCGAGACGACGAGCTCGGTCCCGAGTACGCCGAGGCCATGGACGAGCTCTTCCGGATCTACTCCCGCTCGCTCGCCCAGGTGCGTGAGTGGGCGGCCGAGCGCTGGCCGCGAGGCGACGAGCCGGAAGCCGCCTGGCAGCGCTCGATCAAGGCCAAGGCGCTGGACCTGCTGCGGGGCCTGCTGCCCGCCTCGACGCTGAGCCACGTCGGCATCTTCGCCTCGGGTCAGGCCTACGAGCAGCTCCTGCTCCGGATGCTCGCCTCCCCCCTGCCGGAGTCGCGGCAGTTCGCGACGATGATCCTCGAGGAGCTCAAGAAGGTGATGCCGAGCTTCGTCGCCCGGGTCGAGCGGCCCGACCGCGGCGGCGAGTGGATCTCCTACCTCGAGCAGCGTCGCGAGGCGGCCGAGCGGTGGGTCGCCCGGATGGGCCTCGACCGCTCGGAGGGCGACGAGATGGCGCCGTCGGTCGAGCTCATCGACGTCGAGGGCTCCGAGGACGAGCTGATCGCCGCCTCCCTGTTCGAGTCTGCGGGAACCTCTGAGCGGGCGATCCGCGACCGGGTCCGGGCCGTGCCGCCCGACGAGCAGGCGGAGATCATCGCCGACCTCGCCGGGGACCGACCCAATCGCCGGCACCGCCCGGGGCGCGGATGGGAGGCGGTGCGCTACCGCTTTGAGATCGTCTCCGACTACGGCGGCTTCCGCGACCTGCAGCGCCACCGGATGCTGACCTGCCAGTGGCAGCGGCTCAGCCCGGAGCTCGGCGCCGGGATCCCTGACGAGGTTCGCGAGGCCGGGGCCGGCCCGGAATACGAGCGTGCTCTGGAGATCTCGCGGGTGGAGCACGACCGCCTGGCGGACGCCGGACTTACAGAGGCCGCGCCGTACGCGCTCTGCCTCGGGTATCGGATCCGTTACCTGCTGGACCTCAACGCTCGCGAGGCCATGCACCTGATCGAGCTGCGCTCGGGCCGCGAGGGCCATCCCACCTACCGCGCCGTCGCGCAGGCGATGCACGAGCGGATCGCGTCGGTCCACCCGGCGATCGGGGCCGCGATGACTCACGTGGATTCCTCGACCGAGCCGCGGCTGGAGCGGATCATGAGCGAGATCCGCACCCACCGTAAGCGGGTGGCCGCCGAGCGCGAACCCGCGGCCTCCGATGCCCCTCCGGGCGTCAGCGCCCTCGGATAGGTCCTAAATCCCATCCGCCGGGAGATCCGTAACGCCAAATACCTGTGTCGGGCCGTAGGATTCGCCTCGTGAAGGGAGTCAGGGCTCTGATGAGCGGGACGCTCATCCTTGCGTTGAGTTGCGCCATTCCGGCGATCTCGGCCGCGCAGGACGCCGGCACGACTACGGCCGCCACCACCACGACCACGCCGACCACCACCACGCCGGCGCCGGTCACGCCGGCGCCGGACGCTCCCGGCAACAAGCCGAAGCCGAAGCCGCCTGAGGCGCCACCGGCGGAGCCGGGCGGGGGAACTCCGAGTGAGGCGCCCGACCAAACTCAGACGGCCGATACGCCGCTCGCCGACAGCCCTCCCGGGAACGGTCCCGGCGGCGGCGCCCGGAAGTCAGCCTCGGCCAGCGTCACGATGGGCGATCTGTTCTTCTCCCCCGCCTCGGTGACGATCGCCGTCGGGGACACGGTGACCTGGCACAACAGCGGCCAGGCGCCCCACAACGCGACCGCGGACGACGGCAGCTTCAACACGCCGACGCTGAACAACGGGCAGAGCGCCTCCCACACCTTCAGCCAGGCCGGCACCTTCAGCTACATCTGCACGATCCACCCGCAGATGAAGGGGACTATCCGGGTGCTGGCCTCCAACAGCGGCGGCGGCTCCAACGGCGGGGGCGGTGCGAGCTCGAGCTCCAGCGGATCGGCCAGCTCCGAGTCCTCGGCGGTCGCATCGCCGGGCGCCGCGGGCGACGCCAACACGCTGCCGATGACCGGAATGGCCGTCGGCGGCCTCGCGCTGGTCGGCCTCGGCCTGCTGGCCCTCGGCCTGATCGCGCGGCAGGCGGATCGCGAGCGCTCTCGCCTGCGCTGGTTCTCGATCTTCTAGCTCGGCCGGTCTGAAATGCTGGCGGGGTGCTCCATCACGTCTCGCTCGAGGTCCCGCCGGATGAGGCCGATCGCTCGATCGAGTTCTGGGGGCTGCTCGGCTTCGAGGAGGTCCCCGCGGCCGACGTCCTCGGCGATTCCGTTCGCTGGCTCGAGCGGGACGGCACCCAGATTCACCTGATCCTCACCGACGCGCACACGGCCCCCGCGCTGGGGCACGCCGCGGTCGTGGCCTCCGACCATGCCGAGGCCAAGCAGCGCCTGCGGGATGCGGGCTTCGAGGTGGAGGACACCCGTCAGCTCTGGGGGGCCGACCGCGCCTTCGCCATCGCTCCGGGGGGCCATCGGGTCGAGCTGATGGCGTTCCCCCCTCCGCCGAAGGACTGATCCCGGGCTACTTCCGACGCTTGCGCTTCTTGCGGCGCTGGCCCTGCGTCTCGCCCGCCGGCTCGCCGTTCTCCGCCAACGGCTGCTCCGAGACCTCCCGGCCGCTGCCTTCCACCGTCCCCGGGCCACGGGCCTCGGGCGGCGGGCCGATGTCCTGGCCGGGCCTCGGCCACGGGATCGCCTCGCCCGCTGCCCAGGCGGGAGGCAGGCTCCGCACCCAGACTCCCAGGAACATCAGGCCGAGGATCGCGAACCAGATCACGGCTACGAGGCCGGACAACGGGCCAATCAGCGGAACGAGCAACAGGAACCCACCGACCATCCCCAAGTAGCCCAACGGGCGTGTCAGTAATCCGGTCCTGAGCGCCCATAGCGGCGTGTAGATGAAGGCGAACAGGACCGAAAGGACGCCGACGAGCTGGAGCAGTCCGGCGATCGAGGCGAGCGTCGAGTCGTTCTTGACGTCATCGGCAACCGTCTCGCGCGCATCGTGCGCAGCCTGCTCAGGCGTCCTTGGGTTGGTTTGGGGCGTCGCTCCAGTCTGCTGCGCCTGCACGCGAGCACGCTGCTCGGCAGCCGGGGCTTGATCGACGAACTTGTTCGAGATGTCCTTGCCCCCCAGGGAGACAACGATGAGAGCGATCCCGAGAAGAATCGGCGCCAACACCACGACGTAGATCAGCCGACCTCGTACTCGTGCCGCACGGTCGCTCGCAGCCTTGAAGAGAAACCCGAGAGGGATGGCAAAAAGGGCGATTCCAACCGCCTGGATCACGGCGGACAGGATCAGGCGCGAGGAGTGGGCGTGAACGAATGCCAGCTGATCGGCATCAGAGTCCCCGCTCGGGTAATGCAATCCGGCATGTTGGAGAACCACACCGGCAACGCTCACGAACGCAGCTGCCAGCGCGGAGATCCCCGCGGGGCGCATCCAGCGGGACTGGAAATCGAGCAGCTCTTGCTTGCTCGGGAGCGGTCTCCCCGACGTGGCCGCTTCCATGGGGGGACTGTATCTTGGCCGCGATGCCGCAGATCGCCGGGCAGCAAGGGCCTATCGCCGTCTATGGAGCCACCGGGTACACCGGCCGGCTGGTCAGCGCCGAGCTCGCCAAGGCCGGCGCGGACATGGTGATCTCGGGACGCAATCGCGCCAAGCTCGATGCCCTCGCCTCGCAGCTCGACGGCGAGGTGACCGTGACCCCCGCCACCCTCGACGACCCGGCCGGTCTCCGGGAACTCCTCCGTAACTGCTCGGTGGTGATCGACTGCGCCGGGCCCTTCGTCCGCTACGGAGAGCCGGTGCTCGCCGCGGCGGTGGAGACCGGCACGCACTACCTGGACACGACCGGCGAACAGCCCTACATGAAGATGGCGTTCGAGCGCTACGGCCCGCGCGCCGCGGAGGCGGAAGTCGCGGTGATCCCCGCAATGGGCTTCGACTACGTGCCGGGCGACATGATCGCCTCGCTCAGCGCCGAGGGCCTCGACGAGCTCGACGAGCTTTCACTGCACTACTGCTGGCGCGGGTTCACGCCGAGCCAGGGCACCGCCCGAACCACGCTCGAAATCGTCAGCGACGCGGGAGTCGAATGGCGGGAGGGCGCCTGGCGCAAGGCCGGCGGCGGGGTCGGACGCGGCACCTTCGACTTCCCGGCACCGGTTGGCCGCCAGCGAATGATGCGGTACCCGGCCGGCGAGCAGATCACGGTCCCCGCCCATATCCCGACGCGGCGAGTCACCACAGCGATCAACGCCGGGGCGTTCTCGAGCGACCTCCTCGCCCGTGCCTTCACCGCGATCCTGCCCCCGATCGGCCTGGCGATGCGAAGCGGAGCCGTGCGCAGGGCGGCGGGTGCCGTGATCTCCCGTCTGCCGGAGGGGCCCTCGCCGGATCAGCGTGAGCGGATGACCTGGATGATCGTCTGCGAGGCGAAGCTCGGCGAGATCGAGCGACGGGGCGTGATCAGCGGCAAGGACGTCTACGGCCTGACCGCCGCCGCGATCTGCAAGGGCGCGGTGATTGCGGCCGACCGGGGCTTCGCCGGCCGCGGCGCGCTGGCACCGGCGCAGGCGTTCGCTCCGCGGGACTTCCTCGAGGGGCTCGATCGCTTCGACCTGCGCTGGAGCGTCGAGGGCATCGACACGCCGCTTCCGGTCGAGGCCTGAGTCGAATGCCGATCGGATTGAGCGCTCGGCGCGGCCGAACGGTCAGCCTCGACCAGGGGGCGGGTCCCGAGACGCCGCGCTGCCCGGCCTGCGGCGAGCCGCTCTTCGTCTGGATCGAGACCACCGGATATGGCCGACGCGAGGACCAGGTGATCGACCGCTGCGAGAACTGCGGGCTGGTCCTGGTCCGCGGCGAGATCCCGACCCCGGACGCCGCGGCGGAGAGGCTTCTCTCGGACGGTGAATGGCGAGACGGCGGTGTCTCGTTCCGCGCCGCGAACGCCGCGAGCCTGCAGGCCTGGCTGGGGGCCGAGAACTGGGCCGCGCTGCGCGTCCCCACAAAACGGGTTGCGCCTGGCGGCGCACCCTCGCATAGCGGCCTGGAGCCCACGCCGCGCGCCGCCCGCCTGCTCATGGCGCGCCGGGGCCTCGAGGTCCGCCGGATCCGCCACCTGGCGCGGCCGGGAATGGCCGCGATGTGGCAGACCCTGCTCAACCTGCTCACCTTCCACCGCGACTTCGCGTCCGAGGCCGTCTCCGGGCGGCTTCGCCCGGGGACCGGGCGCGGCCGAGCCGCCTTCTGGACCGACGCGGTCGTGACCCTGCTGGCCGCGATCCCGACGGCCTTTATCGCCGTCCTGCTCGAGGGCGGCGCCGTCGTGGCCCGTCGCGGTGGCGTGATCGAGATCGACGCCGAGCAGCTCCCGGCTACGGAGTGAGCTCGAGCACGAGCGCGGCGACCTCCTCCTCCGCTCCGACGTGCGGCGGGGCCTCGCCGGAGTCGACCTCATTCAGAGAAGCTCCAGCGAGCTTCTCGGCGAGCGCCGCGGACGCGTCGCGCAGGAGCGGTGGCGTCGAGAGGGAGTCGACGATCGTCGATGGGCGCTCCACGGCGGCGAGGCGCGGCAGCGGCGCGCGCCATCCGGTCGCGATCCCCATCTCGGCGACCACGCTCGCGGGCCGCTCCCTGGCGGCGGCCAAGAGCTCGTCCGGGAGCCGACTCACGCCAGCGCCGAGCGCGGACAGGGCGCCCGAGAGGTAGAGCTCGATCACGTCCTCGCCGGTGCCGGCCGCCATCTCCAGGCGACGGCGGTCGTGCGAGAGCATCTCGGTCGCCATCGGCAGCAGCTGCAGCACCGGCGGCTCCACCACCAGCGTTGCCGTGACGAGCTCGGGTCGGCGAAGCAGCAGGTCGAGCGCGACCATC
>JBKPTM010000158.1:0-1956 GCA_046765935.1 Actinomycetota bacterium
ACCCCGGGCGACGCGGAAGCCGCTGATCACCTCATCCAGGATGAGCAGCGAGCCAACCTCGGCGGTCGCGTCCCTGACCGCCTCGAGGAATCCAGGATCCGGCGGGACGACCCCCATGTTCGCCGGGATGGGCTCGGCGATCACGGCGGCGGGGCGCCCGCGGGAGATCGCCTCGACCACAGCCTCCTCGTCGTTCCAGGGGACGATCACGGTGTCGGACGCCTGCGCCTCGGTCACGCCGGGACTCGACGGGACGCCGGCGGTCGCGAGCCCAGAGCCGCCCTCGGCGAGCAGGCCGTCGACGTGGCCGTGGTAGGCGCCGGAGAACTTCATGATCGTCGTCCGGCCGGTGGCGGCACGGGCGAGCCGCAGAGCGGACATCGTCGCCTCGGTCCCGGAGCTGGTCATGCGGATCATCTCCACGCTCGCGAAGCGGTCGACCACCTCCGCGGCGAGGTCCACCTCTCCCGCGGTCGGCGCTCCGTAGCTGGTCCCGCGGCCCGCGGCGTCACGGACGGCCTGGACCACCAGGGGATCAGCGTGGCCGAGGATCAGCGGTCCCCACGAGGAGACCCAGTCGACGTAACGGTTGCCGTCGACGTCCCAGATGTAGGCGCCCTCGCCGTGGTCGATGAAGATCGGGTCGCGGCCGATCGACCGCATCGCGCGCACGGGCGAGTTGACCCCTCCGGGCAGGACCTTGAGCGCTCGCCGGTACAGCTCCTCCGACCGGCTTATGAGTGCTCAGCCTCCCAGCGCGCGTAGTCGTCGGTGAAGTAGTGGAGGCGAATCTTCTTGAACTCCGTCGAGGAGTAGAGGACCGCGCGATCGTCGCCGTGCAGGCCGTGCTCGTCGGCGATCCCGTCGAGGACCGCGTCGCACTCCTCCTTGGAGCGGCCGTGGGCCATGGTGAAGACGCTGTAGGGCCAGTCCGCGTAGGTCGGGCGCTGGTAGCAGTGGGAGATGCCGCGGACGGCGGCCATCCGCGCGCCCACCTCCATGATCTGATCCTCCGAGACCCGCCAGACGCCCATCCCGTTCGCCGAGAAGCCGGCGCGGCGGTGATAGAGAATCGCGGCGACGCGGCGCAGGATCTTGCGATCGACCATGCCGGCCAGGTGCCCGAGGAAATCCTCCGTGCTCATTCCGACCTCGGCCGCGGCGGTGTCATAGGGGCGGTCGGTGACCTCCATCGGCCCCTGCAAGGCGCGGATGACCGCAATGTCGGTGTCGTCGTAGGGCTGGCGCTCGAGCTCGCGCGGTGGCGCGGCCTCGACGGCCTTGGCGAGCTCCTCCGTCCCGCCCTCCATCTCCAGGTTCATGTTGATCTTGAAGAGCTGGAGGGTGGGCAGCTGGCGGATCGACTCGGCGCCGGTGAGATCCTGCAGGACCTCCAGCGTCCCTTCGAGGCCCAGCTCGGAATCCGGGGGGGTCGCGATCGTGAACCAGAGGTTGAACTCGTGGGTGCGCAGGTAGTTGTGGGAGACGCCAGGGTGCGAGTTGATGATCTTCGCGGCGCGGTGAGGGTTCTCCGTGTCGACCTTGGCCGCGACCAACATCGAGCTGTAGCCGAGCGCCCGCGTGTCGAAGATCGGCGTGATCTCGCGGATGATCCGCTCGTCGAGGAGGCGCTGGGTGCGGGACTTGACCTCGTCCACCTCCAGCTCGGCCTTCGAGGCGATCAGGTCGAACGGCCGCTGCTCGAGCGGATAGCTCGACTGCAGCAGGTTCATCAGCCGCTTGTCGGTCTCGTCCAGCGGGACCGCGGCGCCGCCCTTCCGCGAGCGGAGCTTCGGCGTCGCGGTCGCCGTGGTGATCCCGTCCGCGGGGCGGTTCACCGGCGCGCCGCCTCCCAGCGTGAAACGGGAGCGCTCACGCGCTCCCTCGCATCATCCAGGCTGCGGCGTCCTTTGCGAAGTAGGTGATGATCATGTCGGCTCCGGCGCGGCGGATAGC
>JBKPTM010000159.1:0-8398 GCA_046765935.1 Actinomycetota bacterium
CTTCCGGGGGCTGGTCGTCGCCGCGATCGTCGCCTTCATCATCTTCTTCCCGAGCATCAACCTCGACAAGATCATCGAGGACCTCTCCAAGAGCCTCGGCTCTTGGACCTACCTGCTGGTCGGGGGCCTGGCCTTCCTCGAGACCGGGGCGTTCGTCGGACTGGTGGCGCCCGGAGAGTTCACCGTGATGCTCGGCGGGGCCGTGGCTTCACAGGGGGACGTTTCGCTGCCGCTGATCATCGCGGTCACCTGGCTCGCGGCCTTCAGCGGCGACTCGGCGAGCTTCGTGCTCGGCGCGAAGCTCGGCCGCGGCTTCCTGGTCCAGCATGGCGAGCGCTTCCGGATCACCCCCGAGCGCCTCAAGAGGGTCGAGGACTACTTCGCGCGCTACGGCGGCAGAACGATCCTGATCGGGCGGTTCATCGGCCTCGTACGCGCCCTCGCCCCGTTCATCGCCGGCAGCAGCCGGCTGCCCTATCGGAACTTCGCCCCGTTCAGCATCCTCGGCACGGGCCTCTGGTCGACGGCGCTGATCCTGATCGGCTATTTCGCGGCGCAGAGCCTGGACACGGTGACGAAGGCGGTGGGCAAGGGCCTGCTGGTGTTCGGGATCGTCGTCGGGATCGTGGTCGCCCTGGTGGTGGCGTACCGATTCCTTCGCGAGGGCGAGAACCGGCGCAGATTGGTGGCCGAGATGGAGCGAAGGTGGGCGCTGCGGCCGGTCCTGTCGCTGGGGCGCCGGCTGCGTCCGCAGTTCGAGTTCCTTTGGAGGAGGCTGACGCCGGGTGGCCTGGGCCTCGAGCTCACCACGCTGCTGGCGGCTCTCTCGGTCGGGCTGTTCGTTCTGATCGCCTATTGGTCCGTGGTCGTCGGGGATCCCGGGCCGACGGCCGGCGACCGGACCGCGCTCAACGTCGCGCAGGACCTGCAGGCGGGCTGGCTCACGGACGTCGCGAAGGCGATCACGGTGCTCGGCTCGGGCTGGGTGACCTACCCGCTCGCCGCGATTGCGGCGGTCGTGCTGGCGGTGCGGCGGAAGTGGATGGAGTTCTGGGCCATCGCCATCGGGATGACGCTGACCGCCGCGCTCGTGCCGGAGATCAAGATGTGGACCGACCGGCCGCGCCCGTCCGACCCGCTGGTCTCGGTCGGCGGATCCGCGTTTCCCAGCGGGCACGCGGCCCAGGCGACCCTCTACACGTGGCTCGCGGTGACCTTCGCGCTGCGGGTCGTTCCCGGGATCGCGCGCCGCAGCCTGGTGATCGCCGGGGGCACCGCCCTGACGGCGGTGATCGGCCTGACCCGCGTCTACCTGAGGGTGCACTGGCTCAGCGACGTGTCGGCCGGGTGGGCGCTCGGGGTCTCCGTCTTCTCGGCCGTCGCGGCCGTGGTGCTCGTCATTGCCCACATTCGCGACAATCCCCGGCGTGTCGGCCCCCCTGAGCTCGATCCTGGCGCCCGTGCTGGCGCTGGGGACTGAGTACTACCTGTTCGGCGCCGCCGGGCTTCTCTCGGTCTGCGCCTTCGTCGGCCTGATCCTGGTCCCCGCGCTGGGCTCCTACGGGCGGGCCTGGGAGAAGCTGGTCGCCGGCTTCCTCTCGCTCTTCGTGCTGGCCGCCCTGGTGCTGATCGGCCTGGTGATCGGGGTCGTGATCTTCCTCAACTGGGACGACATCAGTAATTGGTTCTAGCGGCCACCAGGCCGCCCCACCCTGAGCGAGGGGCGTAGCCCCGAGCGGTTATGGGGTGCGGCCGCTTGTGGCCGCGATCTGATGGCGAAGCCAGGCAAAATGTTGGAATGACCGCCAAGGAAACCAACCCGAAACGGGTTGCGGCTGGCGCCGCACCCTCGCATCACGAGCGCCACGCCGACCCCGGCAGCCTCGAGGAGCTCTCGGCCGCGATCGAGGCGGGCGCCGGGATGCCCGCCGTCGCGCGCGCGGCGGCGCGCGCCCTGGACGCGAGCGTCGCGCTGATCGACCGCTCGAGCAACGTCCTCGCGGTCGCCACCGCGTCGCCCGACGAGGAGCGGAAGCTGCTCGCGGGCGGGGCCGGGGTGGAGACGGTCGAGCTCCGCGTGGCGGACGCCTCGGTGGGCGAGCTGCGCTGGCGGCCGCGCGGCGAGGACGAGCCGGACGCGCCCCTGCTGCGCATGGTCGCGACGCTTCTCGGCCTGGAACTGGAGCGGTCGCGCTCGCCCGAGTGGGCGACCGAGGAGGCGGCCGGCGACTTCGTGCGGGCCCTGCTCGGCCGGAAGCTCAGCGACCGCGCCGACATCGAAGCGCGCGCCGCGGAGCTCGGCACCGATCTCTCGCGGGGAACCGGTGTCCTGATCGCCCGGGCAACTCCGCACGTCGCCCAGACGGGCGAGTGGCGCGCGCGCGTCCTGGCGATCGCGCAGCGGGCGATCCGTGCAGTCAGCGCCGGGGGCCTGGCGGGCGAGGGCAACCAGGAGGGGGAGGGCGCCGAGGTGGTCGCGATCGTGCCGGTCGGCGACGACGAGCGGCTGACGCGCGCCGCCGACGGGCTGGCCGACGAGCTCGAAGAGGGACTGAACGGCTTCTCGGTGCGGGTCTCGAGGAGCCGGCTGGCAGCGGACGCCGGCGACCTCTACCGGGCCGCACAGGAGGCACTGCTGGCGGCGAACGTCGGCGAGGCCGAGGGCAGGCGCGTCCTCGCCTTCGAGGACACGGGCGCGTACCGGTTGCTGCTGCCGGCGATGAGCGAGGACCCGGCGGAGCTCGAGCGCTTCTACTCCGAGACCGTGGAGCCGCTCGTCGCATATGACGAGCAGTACGAGACCGAGTTGGTCTCGACCGTGGAGACCTATCTCGAGAACGACGGCAACGTCGCCGCCACAGCCCAGCAGCTCTACACCCACCGCCACACGATCCGATACCGGCTGGAGCGGGCCCGCGAGCTCTGCGGGCACGACGTCACCTCCACGGAGGGACGCGAGAAGCTCGGGCTGGGCCTCAAGGCGATGCGGGTCCTCGGCATCGCCTCGCCCCGAGGTCCGGCCGACGAGCCGGGCACGGAGGCGGGCCGGGTGCCCCCCGCCGACTCGGAGTAGCCCTCCGGCTATTCGGTCAGGCCGGAGGTCATCTCGGTGAGCACCGCGCTCCGGTCCCCGTCACGCGGCGTGCGGTCGTCGCTGATCACGTGGGTGACCGCGTTGATCAGCGCCAAATGGGTGAAGGCCTGGGGGAAGTTGCCCCAGTGGCGGCCGGTCTTGGCGTCGAACTCCTCGGCGTAGAGCCCCAGCGGGCCGGCCAGGGTGAGCAGCCTCTCGCACTTCTCGCGGGCCTTCTGCGCCTCGCCGATCTCGGAAAGGGCGGACACCAGCCAGAACGAGCAGATCAGGAAGGTGCCCTCCTCGCCATGCAGGCCGTCGTCAGTCTGCTCGACGCGATAGCGAAGAACGAACCCGTACTCGGTGAGCTCGTCATTGATCGCCATCACCGTGTTCACCACCCGCTCGTCGTCGGGCGGCAGGAAGCGGACCAGCGGGACCAGCAGGGTGGAGGCGTCGAGCGCGTCGGTGTCGTAGTGCTGGCGGAAGACGCCTCGGTCAGACACCCCGCGATCGAGGATGTCCTGACGGATCTCGTCCGCGACCTTGGTCCAGCGGTCGAACCGGTCCTCGTCGCCGATCCGGTCGGCGAGCCTGCAGCCTCGGTCGAGTGCGACCCAGCACATCAGCTTTGACGAGACATAGTGCTTGGGCTCGCCGCGCGCCTCCCAGATCCCTTGGTCGGGCTTCTCCCAGACCGTGATCGCAGTCTCGACCTGGCGGCAGAGCGCCTCCCAGAGCTCGTGCGGGAGGTGGTCCTGCACCTTGGCGTGGATGTAGACCGAGTCGAGCAGGGCGCCGTAGACGTCGTTCTGCCGCTGGTTGAAGGCGGCGTTGCCGATGCGGACGGGCTTCGCCCCCTCGTAGCCCGAGAGCTGATCGAGAGTGCTCTCCGTCAGGTCCTTCTCGCCTCGGATGCCGTACATGATCTGCATCCCGTATTTGCCCACCTCGACGTTCTCCTTGTAGACGTCCGTGAGCCAGCCCATGAAGTCCGTCGCCTCGTAGTCCAAGCCGAGGGTGTGCAGCGACCAGAGAGTGAAGGTGGCGTCGCGGATCCAGGTGAAGCGGTAGTCCCAGTTGCGCTCGCCCCCCGGCGTCTCAGGGAGGGACGTGGTGAGCGCCGCGATCAGGGCGCCGGTCGGTGAATAGGTCAGGCCCTTGAGGACCAGCGCCGCGCGCTGCAGGAAGTCGCGCCAGGGATGGTCGGGGAAGGTGCCTCCCTCGAGCCAGCGCCGCCAGAAGTCGACGGTGCGCATCAAGCGCTTCCCGCAATCGTCGCTCGAAGAGGGCGGCATGGGCGACGGTCCCCAGCTGAGCGCGCTGAAGCGGACCTCGCCGGCCCTCATCCGGTGGCGGGCGCGGGCGTCGGAGCCATCGACGCCGAGGCCCAGGTCGCCGGTGAGGATCAGCCGCGTGTCGCGGTGCGTGACCTCGGCGTCGGTCCCTGCTTCTCCGCGCCGCTCCCAGTCGACTCGCGTGGAGCCGTAGTCGAATGCGGGCTGGCAGATCATCTCGACGTCGACCTCGCCCTGGACGCACTCGATCATCCGGACCAGCACGTGCTCGGCCTCGTCGTCAGGGGGCGGACGGCGGTGCGGCTCGAAGTCATTCTCCTGGCGCCAGTCACCCACGGTGAGCACGTCATGGACCACGACCCAGCCAGAGCCGGTCATCCAGGTCGTCTCGAGGACGTTGGTGCCGGGCACGTAGCGACGACTCACCGGGGCGCCCAGCCCTGGCGGGCCGACGCGCCAGAAACCCGCGCTGCGGTCGAGAAGCGACCCGAAGATGCTGGGGTCGTCGAACCGGGGGAGGCAGAGCCACTCCACCGAGCCGTTGGGGGCGATCAGCGCGCCCGTGTGGCAGTCCGAGATGAATCCGTACGAGGCGATCCGCGGGAACCGGGACTGGAGCGCGGGCATCGCCCGGGAGACTATTTGGCGCGGCTGCTGGTCAGCCGGCGCGCGAGCGGGCGTACGGCTCCAAGCCCTCCTTCGCCCGCGCAGCCGACCAGTTGTGGTTCCAGCGGAAGATCGGCCGCATGATCGGGGTGAGGTACCGGAGCAGGGGGCGGTCGGCGTGGACGATCCAGTCGAAGCGAACGTGGACCTTGCCCTCGCCGTTCGCGGCCAGCGTCCACTTGCCGGTCCCCGTCAGGTCGCCGACGACCTCGACCTGGAAGTGGGTCGGCGGGTCGAAGACGGTGATCTTCGAGGTCGTCTTCAGCGTGTACGGGAGCTTGCCCTTGAAGTGCTGTTTGGTCGTCACGCCTTCGGCGGGCGCCTGCTCCCCTTCGACCTCGATGTAGACCGGCTTCCACCACTCTGGGTAGGTCCGGGCGTCGGCGAGCGCCTCGAACACCGCCTCCTGCGGCGCGTCGACGTCCCACTCATCCAGGAACACGTACTCATTCGCCATCACTCCCTCCGTGGGTCGGGCACTGTGCCTGATGCGTCGCCGACCCTCTCATGGATCAGTGACGCGGCCTAGACTCAGCCCTCGATCCCGGGTGGTGTAGCGCTAGCACTCCAGGTTTTGGTCCTGGCAGCCGAGGTTGGAATCCTCGCCCGGGAGCTCCGAAGGGCGCGCTTCCGGCGCGCCCTTCCCTTATAGCCAAGCAGGTAGGTGGCAGAAATCGTCCGCAATTGGTCATTGCGGACAGATCCATGGGGCGCCATGATGCGCCCATGGCCTCGACGAGCACGCCCCGCCGCATCGTCATCCTCGCTTTCCCCGGGGTCCAGCCGCTCGACGTGATCGGCCCCACCGAGGTGTTCACCGGCGCCGACCGCCTCTCCGGCGGCGGGGCATACGAGGTCGAGGTGGTGGCCCAGACCGCGGAGCCGATAACCGCCCGCACAGGGGCATACGGACTGGTCCCGAAGACGACCACCGCCCGCTGTCGCGGGCCGATCGACACCCTGATGATCGGCGGCGGCTTCGGCGTGGAGAAGGCAGCCGACGACCTCGGCCTGATCCGCTGGATCCGCAGCGCCGCCCGCCGCTCGCAGCGCGTCTGCTCCGTCTGCACGGGCAGCTTCCTGCTCGCGAAGGCCGGGCTTCTCGAGGGGCGCACCGTCACCACCCACTGGTCCGGGACCGCGGAGCTCGCCAAGCGCCACCCCGAGCTGACCGTCGACCCCAACCCGATCTTCGTCCGGGACGGAGACGTCTGGACCTCGGCCGGGGTGACATCGGGCATGGACCTTTCCCTCGCGCTGGTGGAGGAGGACCTCGGTCGGGAGGTCGCGGCCGAGGTCGCACGTTGGCTCGTCCTCTTCCTCCAGCGCCCCGGCGGCCAGGCGCAGTTCAGCTCTCATCTCGCTGCCCAGCTCGCCGAGCGCCGACCGCTCCGCGAGCTGCAGTCCTGGATCGCCGACAACCTCGAGTCCGATCTGCGGGTCGAGAGGCTCGCGGAGCGCACCGCGATGAGCCCTCGCAACTTCGCCCGCTTCTTCCGCCGCGAGATCGGCCTGACCCCCGCGTCGTATGTCGAGGAGCTCCGGGTCGAGCGGGCCCGCCAGCTGCTCGAGGAGAGCGCCGATCCGATCGAGCTGATCTCGGTTCGCTGCGGATTCGGCACGCCGGAGACCATGCGCCGCGCCTTCGGCCGCCGGGTGGGAGTCCCGCCGGCCGAGTACCGCGCCCGCTTCACGCGGGCCGAGCCCGTCGCCACCACCACCTGAGAGGAGAACCAATGCAGATCGCCTACCTGCTCTACGACCGCTTCACCGCCCTCGACATCATCGGGCCGCACGACGTCCTCAACTCGGTCCCGGGCAACGAGTCGATCTTCGTCGCCGAGGAGGCGGGTCCGATCCGCAACGAGTCGGACACCCTCTCCCTGGTCGCCGATGCGTCGATCGACGAGGTCCAAAGCCCCGACATCGTCGTCGTGCCCGGCGGGTTCGGCAATCGCGTCCTCCTCGAGCACGAGCCCCTGCATGAGTGGATCCGGACGGTCCACGAGAACACGGCATGGACCACCTCGGTCTGCACCGGCGCCCTCCTGCTCGCCGCCGCCGGCCTGCTCGACGGCGTCCCTGCGACGACCCACTGGCTGGCGCGCGACCTGCTCGCCGAGCTCGGCGCGAAGGTGGTCCCCGACCGCGTCGTGCAGAGCGGCAAGATCGTGACGGCCGCCGGTGTCTCCTCGGGAATCGACATGGCCCTGCGCCTCGTCCAGCAGATCAACGGTGACGACGTCGCGAAGGCCGTCCAGCTGGGCATCGAGTACGACCCCGAGCCCCCGCTCGACTCCGGCTCTCCCGAGAAGGCGCCCCAGCCGATCATCGAGCTGGTGACGGCCACGTTCGCAGCGCAGGCATAGATCGATCACTCTCGGGCGCGCCCTCGCACTACGATTCCGGGGTGAGCGCTCCCACGGCCCTGATCATGGCCGCAGGACAGGGCACCCGGATGCGGTCGTCTCGCCCGAAGGTCCTGCATGAGGTTTGCGGACGTCCGATGGTCGCCTGGCCGATCGTGGCCGCGCAGCAGGCGGGCGCGGGACGAATCTGCGTGATCGTCTCACCCGACCGCGACCTCTCGGCGGCCCTGCCCAACGGGACCGAGACGATCGTGCAGCCCGAGGCCGACGGCACCGGCGGCGCGCTGCGCGCGGCATCGGACGTGGTCCGGGACTCCGACACCGTCCTGATCCTCTCCGGGGACCACCCGCTCGTCTCCGCCGAGATCATCGACGAGCTGGTCAGCACGCATCGCAACGCCGAGGCGGCGGCCACCGTGATGACGACCGAGATGGAGGATCCGGGCTCCTACGGCCGGATCGTCCGCGGGCCGGACGGCGACATCGAGCGCATCGTCGAGGCGAAGGCGCCCGGGGACGCTACGCCCGAGGAGCTCGAGATCAAGGAGGTCAACGCCGGCACCTATGCCTTCACCGGTCCCACCCTCGCCGACGCCCTCGAGCGGCTCACCAACGACAACGCCCAGGGCGAGTACTACCTCGGGGACGTGCTCCCGCTCCTGCGCGAGTCGGGCCTCCGCGTCGCCGCCTACCGCGCGCCGGACCCGGGGGTGAACCTCGGGATCAACGACCGCGCCGACCTCGCCCGCGTCGCCGACGAGGCCCGCCGCCGGATCCTGGTCGGCCACATGCGCGCCGGAGTCACCGTCGAGGATCCGGGCGCCACCTGGATCGACGCCGACGTCGAGATCGCCGCCGACGTGACGATCCTCCCCGGGACGACCCTCCGCGGCCGCTCCAGCATCGGGGAGGGCAGTACGGTCGGGCCGATGACGACCCTGATCGACTCGAAGGTCGGCGAGCGCACCACCGTGATCCACTCCTACCTGATC
>JBKPTM010000160.1:0-2994 GCA_046765935.1 Actinomycetota bacterium
GCACAACGATGCGGAAGCTGCTCACGTCCGCATCCTGTCGGATCGCCTGCAGGCCAGCTCAGCGACTTGCCGGAACGACCGCGATGTCCTCGAGCGCGAACTTGCCGTTCGCGTTCTCGGGATCGCCGAGTGGATAGTCGCCGGTGAAGCAGGCGTCGCAGTGCTTCTCGCGCGGAGTCCCAATCGCCTCGTAGACGGCGTCCATCGAGAGGTAGGCCAGGGAGTCCGCGCCCAGCTCCGCGGCGATCTCCTCGACCGTCTTGCCGTGGGCGATCATCTCCTCGCGGGTCGACATGTCGATCCCGTAGTGGCAGGGATGGCGGATCGGCGGCGCCGAGATCCGCAGGTGGACCTCGGTCGCGCCCGCCTCCTTCAGCATCGCGACGATCTGCCGCGTCGTGTTGCCGCGCACGATCGAGTCGTCGACTACTACCACCCGCTTGCCGGCGACGATCTCGGGCAGCGGATTGAACTTCATGCGCAGCCCGTGCTTGCGCAGCTCCTGGCCCGGCTGGATGAAGGTCCGCGCCACGTAGCGGTTCTTGATCAAGCCGTCGTCCTTCGGCAGGCCCGTCGCCCGCGCGAAGCCATTGGCCATCGGGTTGCCCGAGTCCGGGACCGAGATCACCAGGTCGGCCTCGACCGGCGCCTCCTCGGCGAGCAGCTCACCCATCCGGCCGCGCACCTCCTGCAGCACGCGGTTCTCGAGCCGGCTGTCGGGCCGGGAGAAGTAGATGTGCTCGAACACGCACTGGGCGGGCTGCTCACCCTGGATCACGGGCTTCATCTCGAGCCCGCCGGCCGTCAGCGAGACCATCTCGCCCGGCTGGACCTCACGGATCATCTGCGCGCCGATGATGTCGAAGGCGCAGCTCTCCGAGGCGACCACGAAGCACTCGTCGAAACCGTCGCCGGCCTTGATCTTGCCCAGCGCCAGAGGGCGCACCCCGTGGGGGTCGCGAAACGCGACCACGGCGTGCTTGGTCATCACGACCGTCGAGTAGGCGCCCTCGAGACGCGGCATGACCTCCGCCACCGCGTCCTCGATCCACTCGTCGCCCTCGCCGGCCGTGCGGGAGAGGAGCGCGGCCATGATCTCGGAGTCCGAGGTGCCGCGCAGGTGCAGGCCGGCATCGGTCAGCTCGTTGTAGAGCTCAACCGCGTTGGTCAGGTTGCCGTTGTGGGCGAGCGCCAGCTCGCGGCCGTCGTCGCGCCACACCGGCTGCGCGTTCTCCCACGCGCCGCCACCGGTGGTCGAGTAGCGGACGTGACCGATAGCCATGTCGCCTGAGAGCGCGCGCAGCTTCTCCTCGTCGAACACCTGCGAGACCAGGCCGAGCTCGCGGAGCGTCGTGATGTGGCCGCCCTCGCAGGTCGCGATTCCGGCCGACTCCTGGCCGCGGTGCTGGAGGGCGTACAGGCCGAAGTAGGCGAGCCGGGCCACGTCGCGGCCGGGCGCGTATACGCCGAAGACCCCGCACTCATCGCGCGGGCCATCGCGATCGGGAACGTCGAAACGCGCGTCGGTCAACTTGTATGGAGGTGTCTCAACCTCTGGAGATCGGTGGGCGGGCACGATTTCAGCCCGCAGACGGAGGGTAGCAGCGGGCACGGCGCGGCCCGCGACCCCGGCTCCCCCAAAATGCGGCGATTTGCAGGGCCAGAGGCCAGTGCCGCCGCGGTTACTTCTTGTGCTTCGCTCTCTTCTTGCCCTTCTTGATCAGCAGGACCGACACCGGCTCTGTGTTCGGCACGCCCGCGACACCGGCCGGAACGTAGTGAATGAAGACGCTGACCCTGATCCTGCCCTTCCCCTTCTTCAAGACCTGCCGGTTGAGCCTCTTCGCCGTCTTACCGGTCGGCGTGACGACCAGTCCGAACGTCTCGGCTCGCGGAAGGTCCAGGGCCACCGGCTGGACGGCGGCCGCCGTGGCACCGATGTCCGTGGGGCCCGTCTGATCCAGGGTCAGCTGACCCGGGCTCGGGACGCCGCCGACGATCATCGCCGTGCCCTTCTTCTTCGCGTTGGCGACCCCGATCACGTTGATCTTGTTCGACGGGGCGGCGGTCAGCTGGGACGGCTCCAGCGGCCCGGTCACCCCGGCGTCGGGGATCAGGGCAGGTTTCACGGACGAGCCGTTGACGTTTGCTCGGCCGATCGCGTTCGTGTCGTAGTTGCCCCAGTAGACGTACTGCGAGTTGACCGCCACGCCGCTCGGACCGCCGCCGGTTGTGCCGGCGTCGATGAAGGCGCCCTCCGCCGTGCCGCCCCCGACCGGGATCCGCCCGACGGTGTTGCCGCTGTCCGAGGCCCAGTAGAGGTAGTTGACGTCGATCGCGAGGCCGCAGAAGGCCTCCGGGATCGACGCGAAGTCGCCCTGCACGGACCCGCCGTCGAACCCCGCCCGGCCGATCTGGGTACCCCCTGCGTCGAGGAAATAGAGGAAGTTCGAGTCGGCCGTCAATCCGCAGTTGCTGTTCGAGGCGGCGATCAAGTTGGGATTTGGTGCCGACCCGTCGAGGTTGGCCCTGCCGATCGAGCCGCCCCCGTTCTGCCAGTAGATCGCAGTCGGGGTCACGGCTATCCCCGAGGGGTCGCTGACCCCGGCCGAATGCGGCATGAAGCTCGGGTTCGGATCGCTGCCGTTCAGATTCGCGCGGCCGATCGAGCCGGTGGTGGCATCCCCTTGGGTCCAGTAGATGTACCTCGAGTCCGTGGCGACCCCATGGGGGTGATCGAGGCCGGGGATGAACTGCGCGTTCAACGAGCTCCCATTGAGCTTGGCTCGGGCGATGCTCGAGTTCGGGGCGCCGCTGGTCCAGTAGACGAAGTTGCCGTAGGCCTGCGATGAGCCGATCAGCAAGGCCAGCGCCGCGATCAGCGCGGCGGCGAGCCCGACAAGCGAGGGGCACCGCCCGAACATTCGTCCAGACTAGCCCGGGGCTACTTCTTCTTGTGGGCCTGCCTTGCCAGGGCGATGGTGAGCTGCTGGG
>JBKPTM010000161.1:0-7565 GCA_046765935.1 Actinomycetota bacterium
GAGGTCGGGTTGTTGTCGTTGGGGCCCGGGATGAAGGGCGGATAGCCGCCGGACTCGAAGCGCCCAGTCGGATGTGCGCCCAGGTCGTCCCAGTTGTCATATGCAAACTGGATCACCGCGCCGCCGGCGTCGATGTAGTCAGCCAGTCGATTGCCGTAGAGCGCCGGGTCGTCGTAGTTGGAGTCCCCGGTGGAGACGATCAGGTCATAGCCGGCGAGTGTCGACGCGTCCGGAGTGCCGGCGCTGGCGTCAACGTCGTCCACGGCGGCAACACCCGGCTCGGCCTTGAGCGCGGCGATGAAGCTGCTGAATTCGGACGCCCCCTGGGTTTCGACCAGAAGGATTCGCAGACTGCCGGGTGCTGCTTGCGAGGCGGTCGCACCCCCAAGCATCAGCAGCGCGGTGATCGCGAGCGAAATGGCAAGCAACAGACGACGGCGCATGAAACCCCTCTCCCTAGTGGACGCGGCCGATCCTCTCAGATAGGCCGCCGGGTCGCTAGTCCCAGTCGCCGGCCGCGTAGGCCCACGCGATGAAGAGGAGCTGCACCGGCAGGCGGGCGTAGAGCGCGTTGCGCCCACCCGGCACCCCCTTCTCGAACTTCTCCGGCTCGAGCGCCATGTGGAGGTTCGCCGGGAAGACCGCGACCAGCGTGGCGATGCTCCACACGCTGCCCGCGCGGCGGGTCCGCGGGTACATGGTGGCCAGGCCACCGGCGATCTCGGCGACGCCGCTGATGTAGACCACCTCGCGGTGGCGCGGGATGTACGGCGGCATGATCCGCTCGTACCAGCGCGTCTTGACGAAGTGCATGACCCCGGCGAAGACGAAGAACGGCCCGAAGAGCCTGCGCATGGGAGGACCCTATGGCCCGAGCGCCGCGCGTGCCTCGGCGACGGTGAAGCGCTGCTCGTAGAGCGCTCTGCCGACGATCACGCCCCCGACGTTGTCGAGGCCGAGGCCTGCGACGGCCCGCAGGTCGTCGAGGTCTCCGATGCCGCCGGAATAGATCACCTCGGCGTCGGTCGCCGTCGCGACCTCTCGCAGCGAGGCGAGGTCGGGCCCCTCCATCAGTCCGTCGACCTCCACCGGCGTGTAGACGAAGCGGCGCAGGCCGCGCCGGCTGAGCTCGGCGATCACCTCGGTTGCGCCCAGCTCGGACTCCTCCGTCCAGCCCTCGGCGGCCACCTTTCCCGAGCGGGCGTCCACCGAGGCGACCACCCGGTCTCCGTGTGCCGCGGCAATCGCCTCGGCCATCTCGGGGTCGCGGACGGCGGCGGTGCCGAGCACGACCCGCTCGGCGCCGGAGGAGATCGCCTCCTCGACCTTCTTCGAGTCGCGCAGCCCGCCGCCGAGCTGGACGGGGACGCTGACCGCGGCCACGATCCGACGGACGTGGTCGAGGTTGACCGGCTCGCCGGCCCGGGCCCCGTCGAGATCGACGATGTGCAGCCAGCGCGCGCCGCCGTCCACCCAGCGACGTGCAGCGACGACCGGATCGTCGTCGTAGCTCGTCTCCCTCTCGTAGTCGCCCTGGAGCAGCCGGACGGCCTTGCCGCCGCGGATGTCGATCGCCGGAAAGAGAATCAACTGCAGATGCGGATGAAGTTGCTCAGCAGGCGTAGTCCCGCGGAGCTCGACTTCTCCGGGTGGAACTGGACGCCGTAGAGCGGCGGGCGCTGGACGGCGCACGTGAACCGCTCGCCGTAGGCGGCGGTCCCGAGGACGACGCCGTCCGCCGACGGGCGAGGCGCGAACGAGTGGACGAAGTAGAAGGGCGTCTCCTCACCGAGCCCGTCGGTGAGCCCCGACTCGTGCTCCCAGCGCACGGGTGACCAGCCGATGTGCGGGACCTTGTAGCCGTTGGCCTCGAGGGGAGCCACCAGGCCGCCGAGGAGCGACAGCCCGCTGGCGCCCTCGTTCTCCACTGAGGAGTCGAAGAGGAGCTGCAGGCCGAGGCAGATGCCGAGCACCGGGACGCCCGCCTCGATCCGTCCGGCAACGAGCTCGTCCATGCCGAGCTCCCGGACCCGCCCCATCGCCCTTGGGAAGGCACCAACCCCCGGGAGGATCACGCCGTCGGCCGCCTCCGCGCGGCTGCGGTCCGAGGTGATCTCGGCCTCGGCCCCGACCCGCTCCAGGGCCTTTTCGACCGAGCGCAGATTCCCCATCCCGTAATCGAGGATGGCGATCCGGGTCATCGGCTCACTCCGTCAGCGTGCCCTTGGTCGAGGGCACGCCGTTCTCGTCCGGATCGATCGAAACAGCGTCACGGAGGGCGCGTGCGAACGCCTTGAATGAGGCCTCGATCATGTGGTGCGCGTTCGACCCCGAGCGGACCCAGATGTGGAGGGTCATCTTCGAGTTGTTGGAGACTGCCCGGAAGAACTCCTCGGCGAGCTCCGTGTCGAAGCCGGCGATCGTCACGTCAGGGAGGTCGGCGTCGAAAGCGCAATACGGCCGCCCGGAGATGTCGATCGCGCATTCGCCCAGAGCCTCGTCCATGGGCACCAGCGCCGAGCCGTAGCGGCGAATGCCGGCCCGGTCACCGAGCGCCTCGTCGATCGCCTGCCCCAAGCAGATGCCGACGTCCTCGGTCGTGTGGTGGGCTCCCGTCTGCAGGTCCCCACTCGCCTCAAGGTCGAGTCCGAGCCTCCCGTGGCGGGCGAGCAGCTCGAGCATGTGATCGAGGAAGCCGACTCCCGTGGAGACCTTCGCCTCGCCGCCATCCAGGTGGAGGCGCAGCCTGACCTTGGTCTCCTTGGTCTCGCGATTGATCTCTGCAGTGCGGCTCATCGGTCCTTCCCCCACCATTGATCGGGTCGTCCCTCGGCTTCGCCTGCGGGACGCCCTCGCACGAAGGCCGACTCCGCGTGGAGCGGGAAGCCCTCGGCGCGGGCCAATGTAGCGACCGTCGGCGCGAGTTCCCGGGCCGCCCCCTGCGTGAGCTCGACCGTCGAGATCCGGCGCCGGAAGGTGCTCGGCCCGAGCGGTCCCTGAAATCGCCCGGCGCCGCCTGTGGGCAGCACGTGATTCGAGCCGGCGGCGTAATCGCCGAAGGCCGTGGCCCCGCCATCCCCGATGAAGACGCACCCCGCGGTGGTCGCCGCGTTGGCGAGCAGTGGGGCGTCCTCGGTGATCAGCTCGAGGTGCTCGGGGGCGATCGCGTTGGCGAGCTGCACCGCGGTGACGGTGTCGGGCACCGCGACGAGGGCCAGGGGCGCCTCCTCGGCGATCCCGTGCTCGGCCGCGATCCGCTCGACGGCTTCCTCGATCGCGTCGAGGATCACCGTCTCGACCGCCGCGGCGATCACGAGGCCGTCCGCACCGTGCTCCGCCTGAGCACAGAGGTCCAGGGCCATCCAGTCCGCGTTCGCGGTGTCCCCTGCAATCACCATCAGCTCGGAAGGCCCGGCGATTCCGTCGATTCCGACCTCTCCTACCAGCTGACGCTTCGCCTCCTGCACGTAGCGGTTCCCCGGGCCGGCGATCACGTCGACGCGAGGGATGAACTGGGTGCCGATGGCGAGAGCCGCGATCGCCTGGGCGCCTCCCACCGGATAGATCTCGTCAGCGCCGCCAATCGCCGCGGCCGCGAGGATCAGGTCCGAGACCGGCTGCTCCGCTTCCGCGGGCGGGGTCGCGAGCACGACCTGACGCACGCCGGCGACCTTCGCGGGGATGCAGCCCATCAGGACGGTCGATGGATACGACGCCGAACCACCTGGCGCGTACACGCCCGCCGAGGCGACCGGGACCTCGCGCAGCTCGATCGAGTGACCCTGGGCGAGGTCGATCCGCTGTTCCTCGGCGAGCTGCGCCTCGGCGACGGCGCGGATGTTGGCGGCTGCGGTTTCGAGGGCGCCTCGCAGGTCTGGATCGACGCGCTCCAGCGCCGAGCGCACCTCGGCGTCCGATAGCGGCATCTGGCGGGGATCCACCGTGCCCGCTCCGAACCGGTCCTCGAACTCCGCGACGGCCTCGTCGCCGCGCTCCCGCACCGCCTCGATGATCTCTGAGACAGCCTCGGTCACCTCTCCCAGATCCGGCTGCAGCCCACGGATCTGGCGCGCGAGACCGGCCGGGTCCTGTCCATCCCAGTCGAAGGATTCGATCCGCATCAGCGTCCCTCCGGACGCAGCCGCTCAACCAGGTCGTCGACCTCGGCCGCGCGCAGCTTGTGCGAGACGCGGTTGGCGACCAGGCGCGCCGTGCAGGTGGCGATCTCCTCACGAACCTCGAGGCCGTTCTCGGCCAGTGTCCGGCCGGTGGCGACGAGGTCGACGATGCCGTCGGCGAGGCCGGACAGCGGCGCCAGTTCGACAGACCCCTTTACCTCGATCACCTCAGCGCGGCGGCCGGTCTCCTCGAAGTGGCGCTCCGCGACGCGCGGATACTTCGTCGCGATTCGCATCGCCCCGAGCCGGCGCTCGTCCTCGTCGAGGGCGGTGTCGCCTGCCCTGCCGGCGAGGACCATGCGGCAGGCGCCGTAGCGCAGGTCGAGCACCTCGTAGACGATCCGGTCCGGCTGTTCGAGCAGGACATCCTTGCCGGTGATGCCGAGGTCGGCGGCCCCCGCCTCGACGTACGTGGGGACGTCCGAGGGGCGCATGGTCACCAGCGTCACCCCTCCGGACTCGAAGACGAGGGAGCGTGAATCGGAGCGCAGCTCGGCCGTGTCGATGCCGGTGCGATCGAGCGCGTCGAGCGTCTCGTCCCAGAGCGCGCCGCGCGGCAGCGCCAGCTTCAACGGTCCCGACGCGCGAGCGCGGGTCGCCTCGACCACCCGCGGCATCAGCCCTCCCCCCTGTCCTCTCGCTCCTCCTCCGTCTGTGCGACGTGGAGCCGCTCGAGGTAGAGGGCGAAGCCCGCCGCCGGGAGGTCGCGACCGAAGCGGCCGAGCAGGGAGTCGTACCGCCCGCCGCCTCCCAGGATGTGTCCGAGAGCCGGGTCGTAGACCTCGAGGATCGCCCCGGTGTAGTAGCCGAGGTCGCGCAGGAGCCCGAGGTCGAGCCGCACGCGGTCGGCCACGCCACGCTCGGCCAGCGACCGATAGGTGGCGCGCAGCCTCCCCGTCGCGCGCTCGACCGCCGCGCCACCGAGCTCCGTCGCGTGATCGAGGACCTCCGGGCCACCGCGCATCCCCGGCAGTGCCAGCAGCGTGCCGCGAGACGCCGGGTCGAGGTCCGGCACCTCGTCAACGGCGAGCTCGAGGCCGACCAGGTCGTGCGTCGAAAGCCGGCCGAGGATCCGATCGCGAGCGTCGCCTCCGACGCCGAGCTCCGCCAGCAGCTGGCTGTACAGGTCGGCGTCGCCGAGGCCCACCACAGCTCTCGCCAGACCGGCGGCGTCAAGCGCCGCGCTGAGGACCTCGATCACCTCCGCGGTCCCCTCGGGGGCGGGAGCGCCGATCAGCTCGACGCCCGCCTGGGTGAACTCCCTCATCTGCCCTCGCTGTGGGTTCACCGCGCGGTAGGCGCGTGCGATGTAGGAGAGGCGGAAGGGCGGCTCTTCATCCTGCATGCGGGTGGAGACGAGCCGTGCGATGGGAATCGTCATGTCGGAGCGCATCGCAAGCAGATCCCCGCGCTCGTCGAAGAAGCGGTAGGCGGCGTTGGCGTAGCGCTCGTCGCCGCGCCGAAGCGTGTCCGCGTACTCGATCGTCGGCGTCGCGACCTCGCCGTAGCCGTGCTCCTCGAAGGCAGCGCGCAGCGCCGATTCGAGCGCGCGCAGCTCGCGCATCTCCTCGGGCAGGATGTCTCGTGTCCCCGGCGGGGTCGGGTGAATCACCGGCCCATCATCGCTTTCTCGCCCTTAACAGGGTGCAAGGTTCGTCCGCATAGGATCTCCGTCGACCCCAATCGGAGGAGATTTGCGATGGCAGTAGTGGTGATCCAGGAATTCGAGGCGACGACTGAGGAATACGACCAGGTAGACGAGAAGCTAGGCGAGGGGACCCCGGAAGGGGCAATCCTCCACGCCGCTTGCGATCTGGGTGGAGGCCGCATGAAGTCGATCGACATTTGGGAGTCGGCTGAGCACTTCCAGAACTTCGTTCAGGACAGGCTGATTCCAGCGATCGCCGAGGTGAACCCGGACGCACCGCAGGCTCAGGAGCCGGAGATCCGCGAGATATACGACCTGCAGCAGGCCTGACTCGCATCGACCCGCTGCTCCGAGACGAGGAGGAGACGAAATGGCAGTTCTTTTGGAGATGGAGCTTCCGGTGACCCCGGATCAGTACGACGCCGTCCACGCGGCGCTCGATCCCGTCGGGAATCCGCCCGATGGGCTGATCGCACACACGGCTCGCATCGAGGACGGCACTCTCAAGGTGCTCGATGTCTGGGAATCGCCGGAGGCGTTCGAGGCGTTCGCGGAGTCCAGGCTCGGGCCGACGATCGCCGAGACGCTCGGCGACGATGCCCCCGCCGAGCGCCCGGAGCCCAAGTTCACCGAGCTCCACAACGCGCACGGGGTGTAGCCGAGAAGACCAGTCGCGATCACAGCGGCCGCCCCGCATAAGTCGCTCCGGGCTTCGCCCTGCGCTCCTGAATAGGGCGGCCTGGTGATCGCTACGCGGGAACGCGCTCTGCGGCGACCCGCTCGATGCGGGCGCCCAGATCGCGCAGGCGCATGTCGATCCGCTCGTAGCCGCGGTCGATCTGCGCGACGTTACCGATCTCCGAGGTGCCGTCCGCCGCCAGCGCGGCGATGAGCATCGCCATGCCGGCCCGGATGTCGGGACTCTCGAGTCGAGCGCCATGAAGACGGCTCGGACCACTCACCACCGCCCTGTGGGGGTCGGAGAGGTGGATCCGAGCGCCCATCGCGACGAGCTTGTCGACGAAGAACAGCCGGTTCTCGAACATCTTCTCGTGGATCATGATCGTCCCGTCCGCCTGCGTCGCGAGGGCGAGGGCGATCGAGGTGAGGTCGGCGGGGAAGGCCGGCCAGGGACCGTCGTCGATCTTCGGGATCGCGTCCCCCTGGTCATCGCGGATCGTGAGCTTCTGCTCCGGGGGGACGAATAGGTCGCTCCCCTCCAGCATCGTCTGGAGCCCGAGGCGCCGGAAATGCCGTCGGATCCCCTCGAGGTCCTCGGGCACGACATTGCGGATGCGGAGCTCGCCACTGGTGGCGGCGGCCAACGCCATGAAGCTGGCGACCTCGATGTGGTCGGAGCAGACATCGTGGTCGGCGCCGTTCAGCTGCTTACGGCCGTGGACCGTCATCACGTTCGACCCGATCCCGTCGACCTGCGCGCCCATCTTGCAGAGCAGCCGAGCCAGGTCCTGGACGTGGGGCTCGGAGGCCGCGTTCGCGATCGTCGTCGGCCCCTCGGTCAGCGCGGCGGCGAGGAGTGCGTTCTCCGTGCCCATCACCGAGGGCTCGTCCATGAAGATCCGGGTCGGCTTGAGGCCGTCAGCCGGAGACGAGAGCTCGATCCACTGGTCGCCCGCCACCTTCGCGCCCAGGTCGCGGAATGCATCCAGGTGGGCGTCGAGCCGGCGACGCCCGATCGTGTCGCCGCCGGGGGGTGGCATGCGCACCTCCGCGAAGCG
>JBKPTM010000162.1:0-9017 GCA_046765935.1 Actinomycetota bacterium
CAGGCCCAACCCTCCACTTCGAGAGCGCCGACTCCGTCCTGCGGACACTCCGGCAGCGCGGCCTGCGGATCTCCACCGCGCGGCGGCTGATCGTGGACTACCTCTTCGAGGTAACCGCGCCGGTCTCGGCTCAGCAGATCGCGGCCGGCCTCGATCGGACGCCGCTCGATCTCGCCTCGGTCTATCGCAACCTCGAGACGCTCGAGGAGCACGGCGTGGTCCGCCACTTCCACGCCGGGCACGGTCCGGGTCGCTACGTCCTGGTCGGCGGCGGGGAGCGCGAGTACCTGGCCTGCGATCGATGCGGCGCCATCGAGGAGGTCGAACGGTCGGAGCTCAATACGCTCCGGGAGGACGTTCAGAAGCGCTTCGGCTACGAGGTCGGCTTCACCCACTTCCCGATGGTGGGGCTCTGCCCGCGCTGCGCTGCGAGGGAGGGAGGGGCGAGCTCGTGAGCTTCGACTTCCTCTTCCAGCCGGTCGAGCAGATCGATGCCTGGCTCGAGGGGCTCTTCGCCGGCGCTCCTCTGGTCGTCGCGCTGCTCATTGCCCTGGTCCTGGGCCTGCGTCACGCCTCCGATCCGGACCACCTCGTGGCGGTCACCTCCCTAGTGGCCGTCGACGGCGGCGACGTTCGGGGCGCGGCGCGGCTCGGCGCCTGGTGGGGGGCAGGGCACACGGCCGCGCTGCTGCTGATCGGGATCCCGCTGATCTTCTTCAAGTCAGAGATGCCGGGCTGGATCGAGCATGGGGCGGAGACGGCGGTGGGCGTCGTCATCCTGCTGCTCGCTCTGCGGATCGTCGTCAAGTGGGGACGCGGGGACTTTCGCGCCGGGCAACACCCGCACGAACGCCAAGGCGGTTCCGAGACCCACCGCCACCTTCATCACGGCGCCCAACCCGAGCACCGCCACCGGAACGTGCGGACCCCACGGCAGGCGCTCAGCATCGGCCTACTCCACGGCCTGGCCGGAACGGGCGCCGTGGCCCTCCTGCTGATCGCGGCGCTGCCGGGCAAGGTCGAGGCGGCGGCGGCCCTTGCCGTGTTCGCCCCGATGTCCGCCGTCTCGATGACGCTCTGCACGACCGCCTTCGCCTGGCTGCTCACGCGTCCCCTAATCGATCCGCTCTATCGGACCGTTCTGATCCCCGCCTTTGGGCTGTTCGGACTGCTGTTCGGCGCCTGGTACGTCGGCATCGGCTGAGCGCGTGACCGAGGTCGCCGGGTGTATGCGGCCCGCTACGGTTGGCGCGTGAGGTCACCCGGGACCAAGGCGATCGGAACCTGGAGCGGGGGACGATTCCTGCACTTCGGCGAGGCGATCGACGAGGCCCGCCTGCAGGGCCTGCTGCGCCCGGGGCGGGGGATCGACACCGTGCTCACCGCCGACGTCTACGGGCAGGGCGAAGCCGATTCGCTGCTCGGGTGGGCGTTGGGCGGCATCCCCCGGGACGGCTATTGCCTGGTGGGAGCGGTCGGCCACGACTTCTACGAGGGGCAGCGGGAGGGCCCCCGCGGTTTTCCGCGTTTCACCGATCCCTCGCTCCGGGGCCCGGACGGATACGCCGACTACCTGCGGATGGCGGCGGAGCGCAGCCTCGAGCGCCTCGGACAGGACCGCTTCGACCTGCTGCTCCTCCACAACCCCGATCGGACGGGCTACGAGAGCGAGGCGGTCTGGGAAGGGATGGCGGCTTTACGTGAGGCTGGGATCGCAGATGCCATCGGCGTCGCGCCCGGCCCGGCCAACGGGTTCACGCTCGACCTCGTCCACTGTTTCGAGCGCTTCGGCGAGCTGATCGACTGGGCGATGATCATCCTCAACCCGCTCGAGCCCTGGCCCGGCGAGCTCTGCCTCGACGCGGCCGAGCGCCATGGAGTTCGCGTGATCACGCGGGTCGTCGACTACGGCGGGCTCTTCTGGGACGACGTGACGCCCGAGACCGAGCTGCCGCAGGGTGACCACCGCTCCTTCAGGCCCGAGGGCTGGATCGCCGAGGGGCGGGCGAAGCTCGAGCGCATGCGGCCGATCGCCGAGCGCGCCGGCCTCACCCCGATGCAGCTCGCCTGCCAGTGGAACCTCGCCCATCCGGCGGTCGCGTGTGTGGTCCCGACGCTGATCCAGGAGCTGGGGGAGGGGGCTCGGCCGATCGAGGAGAAGCGCGCCGAGCTGGCGAGCCTGCCGGCCGAGCAACACCTCAGCCACGCGGACGTCGATGAGGTCCGGTCGATCGGGGACAACGCCGGGTGCATGGCCCTCAAGGGGGCCACTCCCGATCACTCCGGGGAGGAGCGGCCGGATCGCTGGGCGGTGAGCGCGGAGCTCGCCGAGGCTGCGGGCCGCTGGGAGATCGATCCCGAGCGCGATCTTCGTCAGGCAGCTACCGCTGCCCGCTAACCTCGACCTCGTCCCAGTCGCAGCCAGGGACAGGCAATGACCGCAGTGCTCGCAGCGATCAGGAGAGTGCTCCTCGGCACAGGCTCGACCGCGTTCACGCTCGTCGGGGCGCTGGTCATCGGGTTCGGCGTGCCGCTCTTCTGGATCTTCATCGCGTCGCAGTTCTACGAGAAGACTGGTGCTGTGAACGGCCCGGTTGCCGCGTTCATCGGCAC
This sequence comes from Actinomycetota bacterium, assembly GCA_046765935.1. GTDB lineage: Bacteria > Actinomycetota > Thermoleophilia > Solirubrobacterales > 70-9 > DASUPK01. The sequence continues at coordinate 2,614 of JBKPTM010000162.1, forward strand.
GGGCATCCTGGTCTCGTACTACGGGCTGCTGCTGATCGCGTCCTGGGTCCGGGCGCGGATGATGAGGCGCCACGCTCAGGTGGCGTCCGGGCGCGACCGGCGCGCATCGTGGAACCGAAGCATGCGCGACAGCCCCTACAGGCCGGGGCAGGATCGCAGCGACCCGGTCGAGCGGCTGTTCGTCGCCACGGCCATCGTCTCCCTGATCGCCTTCCTGATCTGGTTCGCATTCTTCGCCGGCGCCCCATTCCCGAGCAGTCCTGGCTGATCCGATCGACCCCGACTGGGAGCTCATCACGCAGAGCGTCGAGCTGCCGAACGGCGAGCTGCGGCTGCTCCAGCCCGAGGAGGGCGCCGAGATTCCCGACGACCACCAGGTCGAATGGGCCCCGCTCGCGCCGTACTGGACCATCCTCTGGCGGAGCGGTGTCGCGCTCGCGCGCGAGCTGGAAGGGACTTCACTCCAGGGCAAACGCGTGGTCGAGCTCGGTTGCGGGCTGGGTGTGCCCAGTCTGGCGGCGGCGCGTGCGGGAGCCGAGGTGCTGGCGACGGACACGGAGCCGCAGGCTCTCGAGCTGATCGAGCGCAACGCGGCTGAGATCGGAGTGCGGATCGAGACGGCGCGAGTCGAGTGGGCGGAGCCGGACGAGCTCATAGAGCGCGGCCCCTTCGACCTCGTGCTGGGCTCGGACGTTCTCTATGAGCGCCCCAACGTCGCTCTGCTGCTGAAGCTTCTGCCGCAGCTCGGTCCAGAAGCCTGGTTCGCCGAACCGGGTCGGCCCGCGGCGGAAGCGTTCCTGGAGCAGGCCGAGCGGCGCTGGTCTCTCGAGACCACCGCGCGCGGCGTGGTCCGGATCCACCGGGTGCGCTTCGGCTGAGCGTTGGGTCAGGCCGCGCGGGCCTTGGCGCCCTCGCGCCGCTCGCTGCGCCGCTTCGCCCGCTCCCGCTGCCGCTTCGTCGCGCCGGGACCGAGCCGCGCCTCGACGGTCCCCCGCTTGATCTCCGCGCCGCAGTGTGAGCAGGTGGGGACCATCTGGAACGCGTGGTCGCACTCGGTGTGCACGCTCTCCACGGGCGGGCCGTCCTCGGCCATGTACTTGTCGCCCCAGCGCACCAGGGCGAGCTGGACTGGGAGGAGGTCCCTCCCCTTGTCGGTGAGGTGGTACTCGAAGCGCTCCGGATGCTCGCTGTAGCGACGCCGCTCCGCGATTCCGTGCTCGACCAATGTGGCGAGACGCTGGCTGAGGATGTTGCTCGCGACGCCGCGCTCCTCCTGAATCTCCTCGAAGCGAGTCCGGCCCAAGAAGAGCTCGGTGAGGACGATCAGCGTCCAGCGCTCACCCAGGATCGAGAGCGTGCGCGCGATTGAGCAGTTCTGCTTGGCAAAGGATTCGATCGGCATGTTCGTGAGTCTAGTCACTCACTTGTCTTTTGCAAGCGACCTCTGGTAGGGTGCCTTGCGAAATACAAGTCACTTCGGTCCCGCGGGAGGCCCTCATGGACAAGCGCTGGAAGATCCTCTTGATCACCTCGGTCGGCCTGTTCATGGCCAGCCTGGACCTGTTCATCGTCAACCTGGCCTTCCCCTCGATCGCCGCCGACTTCGGCGGCGCGTCGATCACGAGCCTCTCCTGGATCTTGAACGCGTACGCGATCGTCTACGCCGCGCTCCTGATCCCGGCCGGGCGTGTCGCCGACCGGGTCGGACGCAAGCGCGTCTTCCTCGTCGGGCTGCTGCTGTTCGCCGTCGCGTCGGCATTCTGCGCCGCCGCTCCGTCCGTGCCCTTCCTCGTCGGCGCGCGGATCGCGCAGGCCGCGGGCGGCTCGATGATGCTGCCGTCGACCCTCGGCCTGATCCTGCCCGCGTTCCCTCCGGAGCAGCGGGCAGTGGCCGTGGGAATCTGGTCGGCGGTCGGCGGGGTCGCCGCGGCGCTCGGGCCCGCGATCGGCGGCGTGCTGCTGGAGCTGAGCTGGCACTGGATCTTCCTCGTCAACGTCCCGATAGGGCTCGGCACCGCCTTCGTCGCCTGGCGGACCCTGGACGAGATCCGCGAGCCCCACGTCGGGCCCCGGCCCGACGTGATCGGAGCGGTCGAGCTCGCGCTCGGGATCGGGCTGCTCACCGCGGGGATCGTCAAGGGCCCCGACTGGGGGTGGGCCGATCCCAGGACCCTGGCTTCGTTCGTGGGCGCCCTCCTCCTGATCGCCGGCTTCGTGCTGCGCTCCGCTCGGCATCCCGCGCCGGTGCTGGAGCTGCCCATGCTGCGGGTGCGCTCCTTCTCGGTCGCCAACACTGCGGCGCTCGTCTTCTTCGCCGGCTTCGGCGCGATGCTCCTCTCCAGCGTCCTGCTGCTGACGGAGGTGTGGCACTACTCGGTGCTGCACGCCGGTCTCGGCCTGATGCCGGGGCCGCTGATGGCCGCGATCTTCGCCGCGCCCGCCGGCCGCCTCGGGGCCAGGATCGGCCAGCCGCCGGTGATCGCGGCGGGCGGGCTCATCTTCGCCGCCGGGTTTGCGATCAATCTCGCCGCGGTCGGCTCGACCCCCGACTACGGCTCGTTCCTGCCCGGCTTCCTGCTGGGCGGGGTGGGTGTCGGCCTCGTGCTCGGGCCGCTGCCGGCGGCGGCGACGATGTCCCTGCCGCCGGACCGCTTCGCCACCGGCACCGCCGTCTTCGGTATGGCTCGCCAGGTCGGCTCGGCGATCGGCGTCGCCGTCCTCGTGGCGCTGCTCGCCGACCCGGCACCCGCCGACCTCTTCTCGCACCTGCAGCAGGGCTGGGTCTTCGCGCTCGCGACCGGAGTGGTCGCCGGCGCGCTCGCGCTCGCCATCGGCTCGCCGGCGGAGGAACGGAAGGAGGCGGAGGTCGAGGGGCTGGCGCCCCAGCGGGCCTAGCGCGGATCAGCCGCCGATCGGCGCCCGCGGGTTCGCGCCCCAGAAGGCGAGCGTCCCGAGCATGCCGACGATGTGGACGAGGATGATGTTCAGGAACATCGACTTCGCCGTCGCGGTGCCGACCCCAACCGGCCCGCCGCTCGCTGTGTAGCCGTAGTAGCAGCCCACCAGCACGATCGCGGTCGCCATCGCCATCCCCTTGGTGAGGCTGAATAAGAGGTCGGGCGGGTTCTGGAACATCCAGAAGATCAGGAAGTAGCCGCCCGAGGAGACGTCACCGATCTGCTGCACGACCGCAATCCAGCTGGCGAGGTAGGCGACGCCGACCGCGCCCATGTACATGAAGGGCAGCACGATCCAGGCGGCGAGCAGGCGCGTTGCGCCAAGGAAGGTGACCGGGGGAACGCCCATCACCTCGAGGGCATCGATCTCGTCGGAGATCCGCATGGCGCCGAGCTCGGCGACGATTCCGGTCCCGACCTTGGCGGCCATCATGTAGCCGAAGGCGTACGGGACCAGCTCGCGCAGATCGCACCAGGCCGAGAAGACGCCCGCGTAGGCCGGAGCGCCCTGGGCGCGCAGCAGATAGGCCCCCTCGATCCCGCACTGGAGGCCGATGATGAAGACGAGCCCCCAGATCACCAGGGTCGAGCCGAGAATCAGGATGCCTGCTTGACGTAGGGCCTCGCCGAAGAATTGGAAGACGCGGCCGTTCCAGACCAGTACCGCCACGCGGGCGCAAAACCCGAAGATCTCCCCCAGGCCGCCGAGCCACTCCTTGGGGACGGCGATCCAGGCGTTCACCGGCCGCCATCCAGGATCCGGATCATCGCCAGACCGAGTCCGGCGACGAGCAGCGATAGGCCGATCCCTCCAGCCCAGACCAGGTCGGGGGAGAGGGCGCCGCCGTAGGCGATCCAGAGCCAGAGCATCGGGACGACGATTGCCAGCGAGATCGCCCCGAGGACGAGGAGAACACGGTCCAGGGGTCGGCCCACGGCGGCGAGGGCTGTTCGAAGCCCCGGGCTTTCCCGCGACCCGCGCGAGTACCGTGGTCGCGGACGATGAACGAGATCCTTCTGCGAATCCGGGTGCATCGGTGTATCAGAATACAGCGATGTATCCGAACACGACGCACCCCGAGATGGCCGATCGCCTGAAGCCGAACGCGTCGCCGCCGGCGCGGCAGACGCGCAAGGAGAAGCAGGCCGAGACCCGGCAGCGCTTGCTCGACGCCGCCGAGCGGGTGTTCCTGCGCCGTGGCCTGCAGGGCTCGAGCGTCGAGGAGATCGCCGCGGAGGCCGGCTACACGCGAGGGGCCTTCTACTCGAACTTCAACAGCAAGGACGAGCTCTTCGTCGAGCTCCTCCAGGACCGGGTGTACCGCCAGTACGCCGAGATGGCCGAGCAGGCGCAGGAGCAGCCCGGCACGCCCCGAGAGCGCCTGCGCTGGGGGATCGAGCGGGTGCGGGACGTGCAGAAGGACGAGGGAGGCAGCTGGCTCTTCCGGCTCTGGCTCGAGTGCCTGACCCAGGCCGCGCGCGACGAGGAGTTCCGCAAGCTCGCCGCGACCTTCTGGAGCGGCAACCGCGCCCTCCTCACCGAGCAGACGAAGGAGACGTACAAGGAGATCGGCGGCAAGCCCCCGCTCCCCCCGAAGCAGATCGCGACGGCGATGATCGCGCTCGACGTCGGGCTCGCGATCCAGCACCTGGTCGATCCCGACGAGGTCTCGCTCGACCTCTACGTCCCGCTCTATGACCTGCTCTTCGGCAGGTTGGTCGATCCCGACGCGGACTAGTCGCACTCCTGGCACCAAGCTCGCCCGAGTCGTCATGACCCATCCCTAGCCTGGGGCAATGGCTGGGAAAGGACCGTCCTATCGGTGCACCGAGTGCGGCCACGCCGCTCTCACCTGGACCGGTCAGTGCCCCGGTTGCGGCGCCTGGAACACACTGGAGCAGGCGAGTGCACCGGCGCCGGGCCGCCGCGGCGGCGGCTCGACCACGGCAAGCGCGCCCAAGCCGGTCCCGCTGCGCGACGTCAAGGCCGAGCGCTCCCAGCGCCTCGAGACCGGGATCGCCGAGCTCGATCGGGTGCTGGGCGGCGGCCTCGTGCCCGGATCGCTCGTGCTCCTCGGCGGCGCGCCGGGGATCGGGAAGAGCACCCTCGCCGGAATGGCGGTGGCGAACCTCGCCGCCGCCGGCAACGCCGTCCTCTACGTCTCAGGCGAGGAGTCCGCCGCCCAGGTAAGGCGGCGCGCGGAACGCCTGGGGGAGGCTGCGCTCTCCGTCCCGATGCTCGCCGAGCCCTCGCTCGAGAGCGTCCTGGCTGCGTTGGAGGCGGAGCGGCCCGCCGCCTGCGTCATCGACTCGGTCCAGACGCTCGCGATCCCGGACTCCGCTCCGGGCAGCGTGGGCGCCGTGCGGGAGGCCACCTCGGCGCTCATGGAGATCGCCAAGCGGCTGGACATCACCCTGATCCTGATCGGGCACGTCACCAAGGAGGGCTCGCTCGCCGGTCCCCGCGCGCTGGAGCACCTGGTGGACTGCGTGCTCCATTTCGAGGGCGAGCGGGAGAGGACCTTCCGCACGCTGCGGGCCCTCAAGAACCGCTTCGGCGCGACCAGCGAGGTGGGCGTCTTCGAGATGCGTCAGGGCGGATTGGTCGAGGTCGTCGACCCGTCCGCACGGTTTGCCGGCGAGGCGCAGCCCGCACCCGGCTCGGTCGTGCTCTGCGCGATGGAGGGGACGCGGCCGATGCTGGTGGAGGTGCAGGCGCTCGTGGCGCCGACCGAGATCGTGCCGCCGCGCCGCACCGCGACCGGCGTCGATCGCAACCGGCTGGCGCTGGTTCTCGCCGTCCTCACCCGGCACGCCGGCATCTCCCTCTCGGCCGCCGATGTCTTCGTCAACGTGGCTGGCGGCATCCGGGTGGACGAGCCCGGCGCCGACCTCGCGATCGCGCTGGCCGTCGCCTCGGCCCAGTCGGGCCGCACCCTGGAGTCCGGCGGCAAGCCGCTCGCCTGCTTCGGCGAGATCGGCCTGACCGGGGAGGTCCGCTTCGTGGCGCACGCCGATCGCCGAGTGGCGGAGGCCAAGAAATTCGGCTTGGACAAGGTGCTGGGCCCACCGCCAGCCGACGAACCAATCCCGGGCTTGGCGCCGGTCGGCTCAATAAAGGCGGCGCTATCCGGCGGGCGGTCGGCGTCCGGAAACCGGCCCCGAACGGACCTGCGCCGGGCGGCGTAGCCCGCCGCCGGCGCGGTCGGTCCCTCAGCCGGTCCGCGGGCCCCTTGACAATCGCTAACCCGACCTGTCCACACGGATTTCCCCGCAAAGCACGCTTCTCCGCTATCTGCTTCCATCAGCCCCGATGGCGTCTTCGCTTCCCGGCGACGATCTACAGGAGTTGGAGGCGCGACAGGACCCGCGACTTCTGCGGGCTCTCGACATCGTCGCCCCCGGGACTGCACTCCGTGAGGGCATCGACAACATCGTCCACTCGCG
>JBKPTM010000163.1:0-3668 GCA_046765935.1 Actinomycetota bacterium
GGACACGCTCCTGCAGCTCAACCCCGACGTGGACCCGCAGGCCCTGCTCGAGGGCCAGCGAATAGCGTTGCGCTGACCGTGCAGGTCTGGCGACCAAGGCAGGGGCGTGTCCGCGCCGCGGTGGCGATCGCGCTCGCGATCCTCCTGGTGGGCCTGCCCGGCTCCGCCCTCGCGGCGAGCCCGCCGAAGCTCGACGCCAAGGCCTGGATCCTGATCGACCCCAGGGATGACTCCCTCGTGGCCTCGAAGGCGCCCAACAGGCGGCTGCCGATCGCCAGCGCGACGAAACTGATGACGGCGTACCTGGCGCTGCACGAGCTGCGGCCGAACCAAATGGTCACCGCCCCGGCGTATCGGCCGAGCAACCCGGCCGAGATCACGCTCGGCCTCCGCGCGGGCGAGCGGATCCGCGTCCGCGATCTGCTCTACGGCCTGCTGCTGCCGAGTGCGAGCGACGCCGCGGAGACGATCGCGGTGGCGGTCTCGGGGTCGGTGCCCGCCTTCGTCAACGACATGAACCGGACCGCGCAGAAGCTCGGGCTGACCGACACCAGCTACGCCAACCCGATCGGCCTCGACGATCCCGACAACTACTCGAGCGCCCACGACCTGGTGACGCTCGCCTCGATCCTGCTGCGCAACCGGCTCTTCGCCCGGATCGTCAACACCCCCAGCGCGACGCTGAGCAGCGGTGACCACCCCCGCACTGTCACCAGCCGGAACACCCTGCTGGGCCAGGCTCCCTGGATCGACGGCGTCAAGACCGGGCACACCCTGGACGCGGGATACGTGCTGGTGGGCGCAGGGACCAGGGGCTCGACGACGCTGATCTCGGCGGTGCTCGGCACGCCGAGCGAGTACGCGCGCGACCAGAGCACCCTCGAGCTCCTGGACTACGGCTTCTCGCTCTACCACCCCGTCGAGGAGGTGGGCCGCGGGGAGGAGGTCGCCTCGCCGAAGCTCGATTACAGGGACGACCACCTGCCGCTGATCGCCCAGCGGCCGCTCACGGTGACGGTGCGGGAGGGCCAGCGGGTCGATACTCGGGTCACCGCGCCCGACGAGATCAGCGGCGCCGTGCGGCAGGGCCAGGTCCTCGGCCGGGTGGCGGTGACGGTCGACGGGAGGCGGGCGGTGGTCACACCGCTCGTGGCAGCCCACGCAGTGGGCGCTGCGACGACGCTCGACAAGGCGTTATCCACCGCCCAGAATCCGATGATCCTGATTGTCCTGGCGGGGATCGTGATACTTGTAGGTCTGCTGCTGATCATCAGAGGGCGCGGGGCGAGACAAGCCGACAACCCGGCCCCGCGAGCTCAGGAGGAGCGGCAGCGCTCGCCCCGTCAGAGGACCCCCGAGGAGAGGCGAAGGATGCACGAGGAGCGGATGCGCAGGAGGCGCGAGAGATTGGAGCGGGAAGGAGGAGCGGGGTGATCCTGACCGTCACGCTGAACGCTGCGATCGACCGGACCGTCGCCGTCCCGAGCTTCCGCCAGGGACATCGCCACCGCGCCGTCGAGGCCAGCACCGTCGCCGGCGGCAAGGGCGTCAACGTCGCCCGGGCGCTCAAGCTTCTCGGCCGCCCCGTGATCGCGACCGGCCTCGCCGGCGGCCCGACCGGTGCCCGGCTGATGGAGCGCCTCGCGGAGGAGTCGATCCTCACGGACTTCACCTGGATCGCAGGCGAGTCGCGCACGAACCTCGCGGTGATCGATCCCACCTCCGGCGAGCAGACGGAGATCAATGAGCGCGGCCCGGACGTCAAGCCCGAGGAGCTCGACCGCTTCCTGGAGAAGCTGCTCTACCTGGCTCGCGGCGCCCGCATCTGCGCGATCGCCGGCAGCCTGCCGCCGTCCGTGCCGGCCACCTTCTCGGCTCGGATGGTGGAGGAGCTGAAGGCGCTCGGAGTCGAGACGATCGTGGACACGGAGGGTGAGCCGCTGCTCGCCTCCCTGCGCTCGGAGCCCGCTGCGGTCACCCCGAACCTGCGCGAGGCAGAGGGCGCGGTGGGGCATGAGTTCAACGACCGCGAGGACCTGCTCAGCGGGCTGCGCAGCCTGGTCGAGCTCGGCGCGGCGAACGCCGTGATCACGCGGCCCCAGGGCTGCGTCGCCTCACTGCTCGGCGACGACGACGACCAGCGGCATACGTTCGAGGTGACCGCCCCGGAGGTCGAGCCGGTCGCCACCGTCGGATCCGGCGATGCCTTCGTCGCCGGCTTCGTTGCGGCGCGCTACGACGGCCGTCCCCCCGAGGAGTGCCTGCGCTTTGCAGTCGCCTGCGGCGCCGAGTCGACGCAGCACTTCGGCGCGGGCAGCATCGACCCGGCCGAGATCGAGCGCCTCCTGCCCGCGGTCGAGTCGCGCGAGCTCGAGGCGCCGGCGAAGGTCTAGCCGAAGAGGCCGCGCCGCTGCCTGAACGGCGGGTTCGCGAGATCCTGCTCGCTGAACCCGCGGGCCGTGCCCTCGGTCGCGTAGCGGTAGAGGCAGAGCACGAAGACCTGCTGCACCGCCGCGCTGAGCGCGACAACTCCGAAGAGGAGCAGGCCACCTGCCGCGACCAGAACGCCGCCCAGGGCCGCCGAGCCGCCACCCATCACCGCGAAGCCGACGCCGAGCAGAAGGGCGGCGGGAATGGCCACGAACACGGTCCAGACGCTGATCGTCACGGAGCCGCTGATGCCCTCGCCCCAGCGCTTGCGGACCACGGCCACGGAGTCCTTCAGAGCCGTGATCGGCCCGGGCGTCGGCGTGACGGTGGCGAGGATCGGGACGACGAAGAGCGTCGCGAGCCCCCAGGCCGCTCCGACCAGTGCCGAGGCAATCCGACCTCCGCCCGGGATGCGCGAGGAGAGCTCCGCGAGCACGGCGCCCACGCCGGCCGCGAGCAGCGACCAGAGCGCGATCTTGCCAAGCCTCTTCCGCGACTCGCCGAGCGCCTCGCCGAAGCTCAGCCTCCGTCCCTCGAGCGCTGCGTTCGCCGCGCTCGCCAGGGCGACGTTGAAGAAGACGCCGAGGAAGGTGGATGGATAGAGCGCGATGAGGATCGCCAGCAGGACCGTTCCCTGGCCGGCGTCGCCGGAATAGCCGCCGATCAGGGTGAAGACGCCGACGAAGATGAGCCCCGACGTCATTCCGAGCAGCGCGAGCCCCACCATCGCTTTGTCCTGGCGGACGAGTCCCCACGCGGTCTTCGTCAGGCGCCAGCTGCGGGCGATTCTCCCCTCGTTCTCCATGCTCTCCTCCTCCTCCTCGAGAACGAATTCTACGGCCGCGGCGGTCGGCTGGACGAAAGTCGACTGCGCAATGTCCGCGTAGTCCGGAGCGCCCCCAAAGAGGCCGGGTTGACCGCTGTTATCCTTGGCGGGGCGTTGGTGAAGGACCTCCGAAACGCCGCTATCACCGCATTTCCGGCCCCGCAGCGCGGGGTTTTTTCGTCCGCGAACGAACGTAGGGTGAGCCAATGGAAGTAGAGATCGGCCGCGGCAAGAAGGGCCGCAGGGCATACGGCTTCGATGACATCGCGATCGTCCCCTCGAGGCGGACGCGCGACCCCGACGACATCGACATCACCTGGACTCTCGGTCCGTACCGCTTCGAGCTTCCGCTGCTCGCGCTGTCTCTTATACACATCTCCGAGCCCACGAGACCCTGGACGCAATCTCGTAT
>JBKPTM010000164.1:0-4465 GCA_046765935.1 Actinomycetota bacterium
GACCTCGCCGGTGGTCTCGCCGGACCCGAGCAGATCGCCGTCGAAGCGGGTTCCGTCCTCGAGCAGGACGTAGCCGCTCATCCGACCGGCTCCGGATTCAGTGCGTAGTCCAGGATCAGCCTTTGGACGCGCTTGAACTCGTCGGTGCCCGCCCTGCCGAGCAGCTCGAAGAGCGCGGTCTCGACACTGGTCAGCACGGCCCCCGCCCGCTCCATCTTGTGCAGGCCGACCTGCTTGTTCTCGTCGAACCGGGAGCCGACGGCGTCCTCGGCCACCTGAACCTCCACACCCGACTCGAGCAGGCCCAGGGCGGTCTGGTTGACGCAGACGTGCGTCTCGATCCCGCAGACGAGCGCCTGGTCCCGCCCGGCGAGATCGAAGCCCTCGGCGTCGGCCGCCGAGAAACAGACCTTCTCGAGGGGCTCGGTTCCCTCCGGCAGGTGATCAGCCACCTCGGGAACGGTCTCCCCCAAACCCTTCGGGTACTGCTCCGTCGCGACTATCGGGACTCCAATGATGCTGGCTCCCTCGATCAGGGTTGCTGTGGCCTTGGCAACTCGGTCGAAGTCCGGGATCGCCTTGCGAAACGCCTCTTGGACGTCGACAACCACCAGCGTGGTCCGCTCCGGATCGAGCCTGCTCACGAGGCCACTCCGAGCGCGAAGGAACGCTGCCGGAAGGCGACCTGCCCTGCGGCGACGGTCATCAGGACTCGGCCGGTCAGCTCGCGTCCCCCGAAGCAGTTGTTGTAGGAGCGGCTCTCGTAGCCCTCCTCCCCCACGGTCCAGGTGAGCTCGGGATCGATCAGCGCCACGTTCGCGCTGGCGCCGACCTCGAGCCGCGGGGCCGCGATCCCGAAGGACTCGCCGCCGCAGGTCATCCGCTCCACCAGCACCTCCAGCGCCAACACCCCGGGCAGGACCAGGTCCGTGTAGAGGGCGGCGAACGCGGTCTCCAGGCCGGTGACCCCCCAGGCCGCCTCCTCGAAGGGAACCTCCTTCTCCTCCTCCGCGTGGGGCGCATGATCGGTGGCGACGCAGTCGATCGTGCCGTCCCGCAGGCCCTCGAGCAGCGCCTGGCGGTCGTCCTCCGAGCGCAGCGGCGGGTTCATCTTGAAGCGCGCGTCGAGGCTGCGCACCGCCTCGTCCGTGAGAGTCAGGTGGTGCGGGGTCGCCTCGCAGGTGATCCGGACGCCGGCGGCCTTCGCGCGCGCGACCTCCTCGACCGAGGCACGGGCCGAGAGGTGCTGGACGTGGATCGGGGCGTCCTCGAAGAGGGCGAGCGAGCATTCCCGGGCGATCATCGTCGACTCCGAGACGGCGGGCACACCGGCCATCCCGAGCGCCGCGGACACCTCGCCCTCGTGCATCACCCCGCCGGCGGAGAGCTCCGGGTCCTCCTCGTGGAGCGCGATCAGGCCGCCGGCCAGCCGCTGGTACTGAAGCGCCCTGCGCAGGACCCTGGCGCTGGCGATGGGGAGCCCGTCGTCCGAGAAGCCGATCGCCCCCGCGTCATGCAGCTCGGCCATCTCGGTCAGCTCCGTCCCGGCCATCCCGCGCGTCACGTTGGCCACGAAGCCGACCGGGATCGAGGCCTCGCGCTCGGCGCGCTCGCGGACCGAGCCGAGTACGGCCGCCGAGTCGATCGGGGGCGAGGTGTTGGCCATCGCGATCACGGCGCCGTAGCCACCCGCCGCGGCGGAGCGTGTGCCGGTCTCTAGGTCCTCCTTGTGCTCCTGTCCCGGGACCCGGAAGTGGACGTGTGGATCGATGAAGGCGGGCACGATGAGCAGGCCCTCCCCGTTCACCATCTCGACGCCCTCGAACTCGGCCGCCCCTCCGGGCTCTGCGAGCTCGGCGATCTCTCCTTCTCGGATGACGAGGTCCCTGGTCGCGTCCAGGTCGAGACGGGGATCGAAGAGGCGGGCTCCGCGCACGATCGCGTTCGCCGGCGCCCCTGCGCGGGAGATCAGCCGCGGCGGGCTCGCGGCCCCGCTCGATCCGTTCGCCGTGACGTTCATGCGGGCTGGCCGATCGTCGGGGTGTCGGCCGGGGCGGGCCCGCGCTCGGGCCTGGAGCGGTCGCTGCCGGCGAGGAGCTCGTAGAGGATCGCCATCCGCACCACCAGCCCGCTCTCCACCTGGGCCGTGATCAGCGACTGCGGCGAGTCGATCACCTCGGGCGAGAGCTCGACGCCGCGGTTGACGGGCCCGGGGTGCATGAGCAGCTGACGCGGGCCGAGGCGGCGGGAGTCGATCTGGTAGCGAGCGGCGTACTCGCGGAGCGACGGGACGAAGCTCTCGTTCATCCGCTCGCGCTGCATCCGCAGGGCGTAGACGACGTCCGCCGAGGCGAGCCCGCCGAGGTCGTAGGAGACCTCACAGCCGAGCGACTCGATGCCGCGCGGAATCAGGGTCGGCGGCCCGCACAGTGTCACCTTCGCCCCCATCTTCTGGAAGGCCAGCAGGCAGGATCGAGCGACCCGGCTGTGCAGGACGTCGCCGACGATCCAGATGTCGAGGCCGTCAAGCGAGTCGAGTTGCTGCTGCAGGGTGAAGACGTCGAGCAGCGCCTGGGTCGGGTGCTCGTGCTTGCCGTCCCCGGCGTTGATCACGGAGGCGTCGGTCCACTTGGCGACCAGCTGAGCCGCCCCGGCGTGCGGGGAGCGGATCACGATTGCGGCGGGGTCGTAGGCGGAGAGGGTCGCGACGGTGTCCTTCAGCGACTCGCCCTTGTCGACGGAGGATCCCGCGGACTTCACGCTGACCACGTCGGCCGAGAGGCGCTTGGCCGCGAGCTCGAATGAGGAGAGGGTCCGCGTGCTCGCCTCGTAGAAGAGGTTCACGATGGTGCGTCCGCGCAGGGTGGGGACCTTCTTGATGTCGCGGCGGCCAACCTCGGCGAAGCTCTCGGCGCGCTCGAGGATCCGGTCCATCTCCTCCCGCGAGAGATCCTCCACTCCGAGCAGGTGCTTCATGCGTCCTCCTTTACGACCCTCGCGTCAGCCGGGGTGATCGCCACCTCGTCGACGCCGTCGGTCTCCTCGAGCCGGACGTTCACCCGCTCCCCGGGGGCCGTCGGCAGGTTCTTGCCGACGTAGTCGGGCCGGATCGGAAGCTCGCGGTGCCCGCGGTCGGCAAGGACAGCGAGCTGCACGCGGGCCGGCCGTCCGTAGTCGAAGAGCGCGTCGATCGCGGCCCGCACCGTCCGGCCGGTGTAGAGCACGTCGTCCACCAGGACGACCGTGCGGCCCGAGAGGTCGAAGTCGAGGTGGGTGTCATGGACGACCGGCGCGTCGCGCGGCTCACGGCGCTCGATGTCGTCGCGGTAGAAGGAGATGTCGAGGTCGCCGAGCGGCACGTCGGTGCCCGAGAGCTCGCCCACCAGCGTATGGAGGCGGCGGCAGATCACCGCGCCGCGCGTGTGGATGCCGACCAGCGCCAGCCGATCCGACTCCTCGTTCTTCTCGACGATCTCGTGGGCGATACGGACCAGCGTCCGCCGCAGATCGTCGTGATCGAGCACGACCTTCTCGTCGCTCACTGCCTTGCTCCTTCCTGGCCTCACGGGACCGGGTTAAAGGGGCTTGCCGCGCCAGCGTAGCAGCGGGGTGCGACGATCTACGGACGTGAATCCGCAGGTTGCGGAGGCAATCGATCGCCACAGGAGCGCCGGCCGGGAGTTCGACGCCGGCGGCGTCCGCAGCTTCGTCCGGGAGCAGGGCGAGGGCGAGCCGGTGGTGCTGATGCACGGCATCCCGGTGAGCTCGTTCCTGTACCGCAAGGTGCTGCCGCTGCTCGCCGAGCGCGGACTACGCGGCGTGGCCTTCGATCTGCCCGGGCTCGGATTGGCGGAGAAGCCTGCCGCGTTCGATTACAGCTGGTCGGGGCTCGGTCGTTGGACCGGCCAAGCGATCGATGCGCTCGGGCTGGAGAGCTGCCACCTCGTCCTGCACGACATCGGCGGACCGATCGGGCTCGAGTGGGCGCTGCGCAACCGGGACCGGGTACGGAGCCTCACGGTACTCGACACCCTGATCGACGTCGGCCACTTCCGCCGCGTCTGGTCGATGGACCTGGCACGACCGCCGGTCTTCGGGCCGCTCTGGGTCGCGACCATCCGGCCGCCGGTGGCCCGCTGGCTCTTCTACCTGCAGGGGATCGGCGACCGCGCGGCGACACCGGCTCACGAGGTCGACGCTCACATCGCGCTGCTGCATCGCGCTGGCGGCGGCAGCTCATTCCGGAAGATCGTGCGCGGCTTCGAGCTGACGGACGAGAAGGAGCGCTTCTACACCGACGGATTGCGCGAGGCGGGTTGGCCGGCCACGATCCTGTGGGCCGACCGCGACCCTGCCCTCGGCGAGCACCGGCGGCGGGTCATCGAGGGCGTCCTCGGCATCGATGCCCAAGTGATCTCCGCCAAGCACTTCCTGCAGGAGGACCAGGCTCCAGCGGTCGCCGAGG
>JBKPTM010000165.1:0-2376 GCA_046765935.1 Actinomycetota bacterium
GCCTTGAGCAAAGCCGAGCAGCGCGAGGCGGTCCGCCGCGAGTTCGCGCGGCAGGCCTCGAACTTCGAGGCGTCCGCCTCGCTCTTCCGCCACGGCGGGATCCTCGCCTGGATCGCCGGACACATCGACATCCCCCCGGGAGCCCGGATCCTCGACGTCGCCGGGGGAACCGGACAGGTAGGCCGTCACCTCGCGGGCGACGGCGCGACCGCCGTGATCGTCGATCTCACCGACGCCATGCTGGCCGCCGGACTGCGATCGGTGCAGGAGGAGGGCCGCGACGATGTCGTGTTCGTCCGCGGCGATGCGACCGACCTCCCCTTCCCGGACGACCAGTTCGACGTCGTCGTCAGCCGCTTCGCCCTTCACCACATGGATGACCCGGGCAAGGCGATCGAGGAGATGGCGCGCGTCTGCCGAACGGAGGGCTCGGTGACCCTGATCGACATGGTCAACGGCGGGCCCCGTCACGACGAGCTCGAGCGCCTGCGGGATCCGAGCCACACGCGCGCTCTGGCCGAAGATGAGCTCCGCGCGGCGTTGGCCGTCGCGGGCCGCGAAGCCAAACAGGAGGCTGACTGGGAGCAGGCGATGCCGGTCGAGCCGTGGCTGGATCAGGCGAAGACGCCCGACGAGGTCAGAGAGCAGGTCCGCGCGGCCCTGGAGGAGGAGGCCGATGGAGGTGCGCCAACGGGGCTGCGCGGCACGCGCACCGACGACGGCCTCACCATCACCCAGCGCTGGCTGCTGCTGGGCGGCTGAACCCATCCGCGGCGCTCTGTAGAAGAGCGAAATCGCGCGACGGCCCGCCCATGCAGAGCAACACGCGGAGGACCATCAGGAGAAGGCGGCGGACTACACGCTCGCCGAGGTCATCCTGGCGACCTCGCTGTTCCTCTTCGGTGTGGCCGGAATCAGCTCTCGGTGGCGCATCAAGATCGGCGCGCTCTCCTTCGCCACGCTCGTCTTCCTGATCGCGGTTGTGGTGCTGGCGACCGTCTAGGAGCGCCGGACGCTGACGTCCTCGGCGTCCTCCGCGGCGGCCTCGTCCTCGGCGGCGGGCTCGGCCGTCACGGGGCGCTGGGCGGCGCGCCTGGCGGCGGCGCCGACGAACTCGCGGAAGAGTGGCTCCGGCCGGGTCGGCCGGGAATTGAACTCCGGGTGGAACTGGGATGCCACGAAGAACGGGTGGTCGGGCAGCTCGATCACCTCGACCAGGCGGTCGTCAGGTGAGGTGCCGCTCGCTACCAGCCCCTCGTCCTCGAGCCGGCGGCGGAGCATGTTGTTGACCTCATAACGGTGGCGGTGGCGCTTGTAGATCACGGCCTCGCCGAAGATCTCGCGCGCCTGGGTGTCGTCGTGGAGCTTCACCGGGTCGGCGCCGAGCCGCATCGTTCCCCCGAGGTCCGAGACCTCCTTCTGCTCGGGCAGCAGGTCGACCACCGGATACGGCGTCTCCGGATCGAACTCCGCCGAGTTGGCGCCGTCCATGCCGCAGACGTGCCGGGCGAACTCGACCACCGCGATCTGCATGCCGAGGCAGATGCCGAGATAGGGAATTCCCTTCTCGCGCGCGATTCTCGCCGCCTCGACCTTGCCCTCGATGCCGCGCTCGCCGAAGCCGCCGGGAATCAGGATGCCGTCGACGCCTTCCAGCTGGTCCTCCTCGATGTCCTCGGAGGACACCAGCTGCGTCTCCACCTCCACGCCGTGCTGCCAGCCGCCGTGGGTGAGCGCCTCGATCACGGACTTGTAGGCGTCCTCGAGCTGGACGTACTTGCCGACCAGCGCGATCTTCACCTTCCGCTCGCGAGAGGCGTCGGCCCGCTTGATCAACTCCTCCCACTCGACCAGGTCGGGCGCCGGCGCCTCCATGCCGAAGTGATCGAGGATCTGATCGTCCATGCCCTCCGCACGGAGGACGAGCGGGACCTTGTAGACGTTGTCCACGTCCCGCGCGGAGATCACCGCGTCCTCGGGGAGGCTCGCGAAGAGCGCGATCTTGCGCCGGATCTCGCGGTCGAGCCCCTCCTCGGAGCGGCAGAGCAGGGCGTGCGGCTGGATCCCGATCCGGCGCAGCTCGTTGACCGAGTGCTGGGTCGGCTTGGTCTTCATCTCCCCGGCGTGCCCGACGTAGGGGACGAGGGTGAGGTGGACGAACATGCAGCGCTTGGGTCCGAGGTCGGTATAGAGCTGGCGGATCGCCTCGAGGAACGGCAGCGACTCGATGTCGCCCACCGTCCCGCCGATCTCGGTGATCACCACGTCGTGCCCCGGCGCCGTGCGCCGGATGGCGTTCTTGATCTCGTCCGTGATGTGCGGGATGACCTGCACCGTCGAGCCGAGATACTCGCCGCGCCGCTCCTTGTTGATGAC
>JBKPTM010000166.1:0-3216 GCA_046765935.1 Actinomycetota bacterium
ATCGTGCCGAGAGGCTGGTGCGCGAGCTCGGCCACGACGACTCGCGGACGGAATGAGGTTCGAGCCGGCAGGACCTCTTCGGGGCGAGCTCCACCCGCCTCCCGACAAGTCGGTCTCCCATCGAGCCGCGCTGATCGGGGCGATGGCCGAGGGGCCGACCCGGATCACCGGCTACCTCGACTCCGCCGACACGCGCGCGACGCTCCGCGCCGTCGCGGCGGTGGGCGCCGAGGTCAGGGAGGGCGATGCCGACGACCACGGCGGGCTCTTCGTCGAGGTCGAGGGCATCGGGTTGCGGGGTCCGCGCTCGGCGGAGATCGACGTCGGCAATGCGGGGACGCTGCTGCGATTGATGCCCGGCTGGCTGGCGGGGCAGTCGGACGGCGAATGGACGCTGGACGGGGACGAGTCGATCCGGCGCCGCCCGGTCGACCGCGTCGCGGAGCCGCTCGCCAGGATGGGCGCCGACATCGAGGCGCGCGACGGCCGCCTGCCGCCCCTGCGGGTGCGGGGCGCGCGGCTCAGCGGCATCGACTACGAGATGCCGGTCGCAAGCGCGCAGGTGAAGTCATGCCTGCTGTTCGCGGGGCTGCTGGCGGACGGGCCGACGACCGTGCGCGAACCACACTGGACCCGCGATCACACGGAGCGGCTGCTCGCGTCCGCCGGCGCCGAGATCCGGCGCGAGGGTGGCACGATCACCGTTGCGCCAACCGAGCGTCTCGAGGCCGGTGACGTGCCCGTTCCCGGCGACTTCTCCTCGGCGGCCTTCTTCCTGGTCGCCGCGCTGATCGTGCCGGCCAGCGAGATCAGCCTCCGGGAGGTGGGCATCAACCGCGCGCGGATCGGCCTGCTCTCGATCCTCTCGCGCATGGGGGTCGAGATGGGCGGGGCGCATGAGTCGATGCGAGGGCGCGCCGCAGAGAAGCGAGGCGCGACCCGTGATATGGGGCTGACGGTCGAGGAGATCCGGGAACCGGGGCCCGAGCCGATCGCGCGGCTGAACGTGCGGCAGTCATCGCTGCGGGGCACCCAGGTGACGGCCGAGGATGTTCCCTCCGCCATCGACGAGCTTCCGCTGGTGGCGCTGCTTGGCTGCTTCGCCGAGGGAGAGACGGTGGTCAGCGGCGCGGCGGAGCTGCGCGCGAAGGAGTCGGACCGGATCGCGGGGATCGTCGAGGGACTGGCGGGTCTGGGCGCCGAGATCGAGGCCCGGCCGGATGGCTTCGCCGTCCGCGGCACGGGTGGGCTCCGCGGCGGCACCATCGATGCGCGCGGCGATCACCGCCTCGCGATGGTTGGGGCGGTCGCCGGGCTGGCATCGCGCGAGGGCGTGGAGGTTGAAGGCTTCGAATCCGTCGAGGTCAGCTATCCCGGCTTCGAGCGCGATCTGCGCTCGCTGCTCGGTAGTTAGTCCCCGCTGGGCTGCGAGGGGTGTCCGTCCCCGGGCCAGGGGGCGAGCACCAGCAGGATGCGGGAGTCCTCGAGCGCCGTCACCTCGTGGCGCTCGGCCGGGTCGAAGATCGCGAGCAGGCCAGTAGATCCCTCGGCGTTGTCTCCGTCCGGCGTCGTGATCCCGATGAGGCCATCGACGACGAGCACCCAGGCCCGCTCATGCACCTGGTGCTCTTGCAGCTGCTCGCCCTTCGGCAGGTTGATCACTATCGCCCGCCCCTCGGACTCGGAGTCGAGCACCTCCGGCTGGTGGGGGAGGACCTCCAGCTCATTCAGGTTCCAGCTCTCCATCACGCGGGACTCTATATCCGCCGCAGGCGAGGCGAAACCGTACGCTGGCCACGAAATGGTGATCGCGATCGACGGCCCCGCCGGGGCCGGCAAGTCAACCGTGGCCAAGGCCGTCGCGAGAGCGCTCGGCTTCACCTACCTCGACTCGGGGGCGATGTACCGCGCGGTGGCGCTGGCGGCGCTCGAGCGGGGCATCGACGCCGACGACGGCGAGAGGCTCGGCGAGCTGGCCTGGGGTCTCGACATCGGCTTCGAGCGCGACACGATCAGTCTGGATGGGAAGCCGGTCGAGGGCAGGATCCGCTCGCCTGAGGTGACCGTCGCCGCTTCGCGCGTCTCGGTCCATCCCCAGGTGCGCCAGGCCATGGTGAAGCGCCAGCGCGAGCTGATCGCCGCGGGCAACTACGTCGCCGAGGGCCGCGACATCGGCACCGTGGTGAGCCCCGACTCGCCGCTCAAGGTCTTTCTGACGGCGGACGAGACCGAGCGGGCGCGGCGACGGGCGGCGGACAGCGGAGAGCCGGTCGGGGAGGTCCGCGATGCGATGCGGGATCGCGACCGACGGGACCAGCAACGCGCGGACAGTCCCCTGCGGCCCGCGGACGAGTCCGTCGAGATCGACACCACCGATCTCACCCCCGAGCAGGTGGTCGAGCGGATCGTCGAGCTCGCGCGTGAAAGGAACCTCGGCTGATGGCGGTTCCTGGTGCGCAGGATGCGCCGGCCCGCGCCCTGAGGCGCCGCCCCGCCGTGGCTGTGGTCGGCTTCCCGAACGCTGGGAAGAGCACCCTCGTCAACCGCCTGGCCGGTGGCCGCGAGGCCGTCACGGATCCAGAGCCGGGCGTGACCCGCGATCGCCGCGCGCTCGAGTGCGAGTGGAACGGGCTGAGCTTCGACCTGATCGACACCGGAGGAGTTGACCTGGCCGACTCCGACGAGCTGGCGCGCGCGGTGCAGGCCCAGGCGCGGGCCGCGATCGAGGACTCCGAGGTGATCCTGCTGGTCGTCGACGCGCGCAGCGGCCTCGGCCCCGGCGACGCCGAGCTCGCCGATCTGCTGCGCCGCTCCGACCGCCCCGTCGTCGTGGCGGCGAACAAGATCGACCGCCCCGAGGACGAGGCGCTGGCGGCGGAGCTGAACTCGCTCGGTCTGGGCGAGCCGCTGCCCGTCTCCGCCAACCACGGACTCGGCACCGGGGATCTTCTGGACCTCCTGGTCGGAGAGCTCCGCCGCCACCTTCCGGACGAGACGGCGAGTGCCGCCGAGGAGGCGCCGCGGATCGCGATCCTCGGTCGCCCGAACGTCGGCAAGTCCTCGCTGCTGAACGCGATGCTGGGCTCGGACCGCGTGATCGTCAGCGAGCGGGCCGGCACGACGCGCGATCCCGTCGACACCGAGGCCGAGGTGGATGGCGAGCGGATCGTGCTCGTCGACACCGCCGGGTTGCGGCGGAGGGCGAAGGTGGCGGGG
>JBKPTM010000167.1:0-4217 GCA_046765935.1 Actinomycetota bacterium
GTCCGCGGCCTGCTCGACGGCCACATGCACTGGATGAACTTCGAGTACCTCGGCGGCAACTTCCACTGCGGCCGGCCGTGGCACCCATACGGCATCCCCGCGGCGCTGCCGGACTGCTCGAGCATCGAGGGCCCATCCGGGTCGGCCGCGCCCATGCAGAACTTCCTCAACTACGGCTCACCGGTGGCTCCGCACGACACCTCGGGCTGGCCCAAGCTGACCTCCTGGGCCCACACCAACCTCACCTACGACGGGGTCTACTGGCGCTGGGTTCAGCGGGTCTGGCTGGCGGGCGAGCGCCTGATCGTGATGCCGGTGAACGAGAACCGGATCCTCTGCGAGCTGCAGGCGAACAGGCGGACGAACTGCGACGAGATGGCGACCGCCAGGCAGGAGCTCGACGACATCTACAAGCTCCAGGACTACGTCGACGCTCAGGCCGGCGGGCCGGGGCAGGGCTTCTTCCAGATCGTCACCAACCCGTTCGACGCAAGGCGTGTGATCAACGAGGGGAAGATGGCCGTGGTGCTCGAGGTCGAGATCTCCGAGCCCTTCGGCTGCCGCGGGCTGGAGAGCACCTCGAGCTGCAGCCAGTCGCAGATCGACTCCGAGCTCCAGGATCTCTACAGCCGCGGCGTCCGCTCGTCACTGCTGCTCAACAAGTTCGACAACCCGCTGACCGGCGTCCGCTTCGACAGCGGCGAGGTCGGCACGCTGATCAACGCAGGGAACAAGACGAGCTCGGGCTCGTTCTGGAGCGCCGAGACCTGTACCGGGCCGGAGCACGACAACGAGATCTTCACCGGCGCGCCGACCGGGTTCCTGGCGACCCTGCTGACGAGTCTCGGCGTTCCCGGGGGAACGCTTCCCACGTATCCGCCGGCGCCGCACTGCAACACCCGCGGACTCACCTCGCTCGGCGCGCACACCGTCGAGCAGATGATGGATCGGGGCATGATCGTCAACCCCGACCACATGAGCCAGCGCGGCGTCGATGCCACGCTGAAGCTGGCAGAGCAGCGCCACTACTCCGGCGTGATCTCTCCGCACGGCTGGATGGACCCGCGCAACTGGCCGAGGATCTGGGCACTCGGCGGCATGGCCTTCCCCAACTCCGGCACGGCGAGCGGCTTCGTCCAGGACTGGCGCAACCACCGGCCCGCGAGCACCCCGTACTACTTCGGCTGGGGCTGGGGAGCCGATCTGGGCGGCCTCGCCGTGCAGGGGGCGCCGCCCGACCCGGGCTCTCCTCGCGTCGACTACCCGTTCAAGTCGCTGGATGGAGCAGTCACCCTCGACAGACAGCGCACCGGCGACAGGGTCTTCGACTACGACAACGAGGGCGTCGCCCACTACGGCCTCTACGCGGACTGGGCCGAGGAGGTCCGCAAGCTCGGCGGGCCGCAGATCGCCGATGATCTCCTGCGTGGCCCCGAGGCCTACCTGCAGATGTGGGAACGGGCGGTCGGCGTCCCCTCGACCCGGTGCCTGAACCGCCGCGCTCGCCTCCGTCGCGGCCTCGGGCCGATCCGCCTCGGGATGAACTTCAGAACGCTGCTGCAGAGCGCGGGCCAGCCATTGCGACGGACCCGCGCCTGGACCTACTGCGTCCAGAAGAGCGGAAGCCGCGGAGCTGCCGCCGTCCTGACGCCCGACGGGACGGTCGCCCTGATCGCCAGCGACGCACGCGGACACCGCGCGCGCGGAATCCACCCGGGGACGAAGCTCGCCAGGCTGCGAGGCCGAGCAAAGCGAATCGGTGGGGGCGTCTGGGTTGCCCGCTCCGGCAAGAAGGCCAAGAAGGCGAAGAAGAGGGCGAAGCCCAGGATCGTCTATCTGGTCCGCCACAAGCGGGTGCGGACCGTGGCACTCGCAGGTCCGCAGGTGCGGGGGCGCAGGGCGCTCCGCCAGTACATGCGCCTCGTCCCGACCGCCGGCATGAAGGCGCGCCGGGCCGTCGCCGTGAAGTCCGCGGGTGCGCCGATCACGGACCGGAATGCCGCCCCGCTCGTCCAGCAGCAGGATCCGCACCGCTACGAGCTCTTCTGCAGCATCGGCCTCTAGCGCGGTGCGCCGCGATCGTTCGCGTGGCGGCGTAGGCTCGCTCGTGCAGGCGAACCGAGGAGGGCCCATGGAACTGGACGGCAAGGTCGCGCTCGTCACCGGAGCGAGCGGCGGCATCGGCGCGGCAGTGGCGCGGAGGCTGCATGAGGCGGATGCCTCGATCGGGTTGCTCTCGCGGCGGGGCGACGATCTGGGGCTCGAGCGGGGCCTTGGCCTGGCGTGCGACGTGCGCGATCGCGGGGCGGTCGCTGACGCCACCGAGGCGGTCGTCGAGCGCTTCGGCCGGCTCGACATCGTGATCGCGAACGCGGGGGTGGGCTCCTACGGCAACTTCCTCGATCTCGACCCGCAGCAGGTCGAGGACATGATCGACATCAACCTGAAGGGGACCCTCTACACCGCCGCTGCAACGCTGCCCCACCTGATTCAGTCGGGCGAGGGGGACTTCATCTCGCTGGCCAGTGTCGCCGGACTCCGCGCATTCCCCGGCGAGTCCGTCTACAACGCCTCGAAGTTCGGGCAGCTCGGCTTCACCCGGTCACTCGACCACGAGCTGCGTGAGCGAGGCGTCCGCGCGACCTGCATCTGCCCGGGCGGCGTGAACACGAACTTCGCGATCGGCACCGGGCGGACGGAGGGGGACCCCGAGCTCGAGGGCATGCTGACCGCGGATGAGGTGGCCGAGGTCGTGCTCTTCACGGTGACGCGTCCGCGGCGCATGCGGATCCTGACCACGAGCTTCCGGCCGATGATCGAGGCCTCCTGGGGCTAGATCGCGTCTGCTCCTCGCTGGGAGGCCGAGCACCATTGACTCGTCCGCCTGGTTGCGGGAGGCTCGCAGTACACAAGCAGAAGGAGCGAGCCATGACTCGCAATCAGAGCATCCGATTTCTCGCCGGGGCGACCCTCTCCCTGATGGCGGTGGCGGCTGCAGGCTGCGGCGGCGGCGGCGACAACGGGGGCGGTACGACCGCCGCGAGCGGATCCCCCACGACCTCTTCCGGTCAGGCCGGGACGATCTCGGCCCAGAACGTGAGCAATCTCGGCACGACGATCCTGGTCGACTCCAACGGCCGCACCATCTACCTCTTCGAGAAGGATTCCGGCAGCAAGAGCTCCTGCTTCGGTGGCTGCGCCTCATCCTGGCCTCCCGTTCGGGCGAAGGGAAAGCCGACGGTCGGCGGCGGACTCGATGACTCCCTGGTGGGCACCACGCCCCGCTCCGACGGAGGGGCGCAGATCACCTACAACGGTCATCCCCTCTACCTGTTCGCGGGCGACCAGTCCGCCGGCCAGACGAATGGACAGGGCCTGACCGAGTTCGGCGGCAGCTGGTTCGCGCTGAACAGCGCGGGTGACCCGGTGACGACGAAGCCTTCGACGACCTCGACCTCGGGTGGTGGTCTTCCTGGCTACTGATCGCGTTCTCTACACCGCCGAGGCACAGGTCACGGGCGGCCGGGCCCAGGGTCACGGCCGCACCTCGGACGGAGCGCTGGAGGTCGACCTGCGCCTCCCGGCGGAAATGGGTGGGGAGGGGGGAGGCACCAACCCCGAGGAGCTCTTCGCCGTCGGCTATGCGGCCTGCTTCGAGAGCGCCCTTGGCGTCGTGGCGCGCCGCCGCAAGTTGGAGGCGGGGGACGTCGAGATCGACTCGAAGGTGTCGCTCTCTCCGACGGAGGAGCGCGGCTTTCGGCTTGGAGTCGAATTGGACGTCACCCTGCCTTCGGTCGACGATGAAGAGAGCGCGGTCGAGCTGGTCCGGGCCGCCGACGAGGTCTGTCCGTACTCGAACGCAACCCGCGGAAACGTCGAGGTGAGGATGACCGCGAACGGCACGGCGGTCTGACCTCGGTGAGGGTTTGACAAGCGAATGGATCGGCGTATGTTCGCTGGAGCAGTTCGAACTCCCTGACGAACAGGTCGGGGCAGCGTGATGGCAGGCACCTCCTCGGCCGGGCCCCACGAACCGAAGGAGAAGTGCCATGGGATTCATCACGGTAGGCAAGGAGAACTCGACCAACATCGATCTCTACTACGAGGACGTCGGCTCCGGTCAGCCGGTGGTGCTCGTCCACGGCTATCCGCTCGATGGCCACTCCTGGGAAAAGCAGACCAAGGCTCTGCTCGATGCGGGCTATCGCGTAATCACC
>JBKPTM010000168.1:0-8318 GCA_046765935.1 Actinomycetota bacterium
ATCGCATACGGCGCGATCGTCGGGGGTTTTGTGTCGCTTTCTGCTTGAGCCTTCCGGTCAAACCCATTTAGAAGACTGAGCCAAGTTGTGACCTGCTCAGAGCTGCCTCGGCCTCGCTGACAGCTCTCGCCAGATGGGTCAGCTGGTCTTCATCGAGATCCGCTTCCAATAGCGGGAATAGTTGCCTCTCCTCGAAGCGCACGTGTTCTTCGAGTTCCTCTCCGAGGTTGTGGATCTGCACTGGAGACGTGCGACCCGACCCAAGCGCCATCGCTGCCCGGCGAATACGCAGATGCTCGCGGGCCAGCCGGGCCGCCGCCTCAGCATTCACTGTTCCGAGGAGGGCCCAGCAAGGCAGGAGTACCTCCTCTTCAATGCGAAAGTGGGGCTCGCCGTGCTGCTTCCAGAACTCGAGGAACTGGCGGGCCGCTTTCGGCGGATCTTCAGCCTGGCGCAGGTCCCGGGCAACAACCAGGGCCTGGTAGTGATCGCGAGAGAGCGAGCGGAGAGCCTCAGATCGCTTCATGGTCCTTCGCCTAGGCCTCCTGGCGAGCGACCACACGCCCCTCGTCGTCGAAGAAGAAGACCATTGTCGGCAGGTCGAAGTGTGAACGGACCCGCTCGGCAATTCGGTGCTCGTGCCAGCTCTCGTGTTCGCTATTTGGCGCGTGCAGCCGGAGCACGATCAACTCGGCGTCGAACTCGGCCAGAGCATCGGCGATCGCCACGACCTGATCCTCTTCCCCGACGGTCCCGTGCGGCTTCAAACCGTTGGCGTGCATGTGGTTGAAGACGGTGTGCAGGCGTTGGTCAGCCGCTACTCGCGCGCCATCGATATCGGACGCCACCCACTGCAGCCAGCTAGTCAGGGCCGGTGCGATCACATAGATCTCCACGGCATCCTCGAGGATGGGACGAATCGCCTTAGGGACCTCGTTGGCGTCGGCCAGGATTTCGTTGCTCACGACCAGGACACGATTTGCCGGCGGTTTCATCTCATACCTGTGTGACCGACAAGCCCAGTGCGTTCGGCCAATCGAGTGGAGTGAGTGCGGTCGGCTCGATGCCGAGCAGGCGCATCTCGGCCAAGGTGCTAGCCAGACGCCCCCGCGTGAGCAATGCTGACCCCTCGGGCATCTCCAGCTCGAGCAGCCAGCCGATCCCGGCCTCGTGGCTAGGGAAATCTTGAGTCAAGCGTGAGAGACGGATGATGGCCCGAGGAGCGCCAGCCCGGAGCTCCCTGACCTGGGCGGTTAGCCAGCCCTCCAACTTATCTGAAGCTATCGGCACGCCAGGGTGGCAGCGAATCGTGAGCTTGAGCATCGGCTCCTCATGAGCCTCAGCTGCGCTTGAGCGAGTCGCCGTTTCCATGCTTCAAGACTCGCACTAGGCACTCTGCTCGCGAATGGGCGATTCACCCCATTCTGGTTTGGGCTGATCGAGGCGACCCTGGTGATGTGGGCCGATTGCCCACCGAGCCACCCCTTGATCTCAGAAAGGACAAAGACCATGCCGGCCCCGTACCTAGGACTCTTCGCCCCAATGAAGGCGCCCGGCGCCCTTCGCCCAGACCACAAACCAGGGCCGTCGTGGTGGACGCGCCTGCGCGTCCGCTGGAAGAGGCTCGAGCTTGACGCAGCGCTGGCTGACGGCGCGAATCCAGTGAGAAGCGAGGAGCTGGCACTTCGGGCACAGCAACTCGCGGACCCGACGACCCGCAACCGGATCGCCACCGCAATCGAGAACGTGTTCCGTCTGGCGACAATCGGCCCGGGACCCGGCGCGACAACGGCGATGTCCATCGCGGCCTTCGATCGCTACCGCGTCGCCGCCAACCAGCCTGAACTTGCTGCGCTGGCCGGGAAACTCCGCGCCCAGGGCCCACACGCTGTGCGCGGCCTGGCGATGGCCTCGGTCTTGGTCGAGGACGCCGGCAGCCCGCTTTATGCCCGCAGCGGCGTTGACAGGCTGGAGCCAGCCGTGCGCGCCGCAGTCTCGGCGCTTGATCCCTGACCCAGCCCAAACCCGGCCCGACAGTCGACCGGCGCGCTCCCTTCCCGCGCCGGTCGGCAGGCCGTCTTGGGTCCTGGGCTAGATCAGAGCCAGGGCCGGTGCCAGGCGAGGCCGATCCCGATGAATGAGCTCAGCGCCATCGCCACGATCAGCAGAATGTAGGCGGCCTGCAGCCGACCTGGGCCGTTTCGGCCCAGCGGGGTCGGCACCGTCGTCCGCCAGAAGGAGACCAGGGTGATGAGCAGCGCCAAGCCGCCGAGGACGACCCAAAGACGGGCATCTGTGAAGACGCCGAGTGGGACGGCGATCACCCCAGCATTCCAGAGCGCTGCCTGTAAAGACACATTGGCCGTTCCACTCGGCCCCGCCAGTGCGACCTGGCCGCGCGCGAGCAGCACTTGGGCCAGGAAGCCGACAAGGAAGAGATAGGCGACCAACCACCCCGCATGCGAGAAGGGCCGAACGAGGGCGATACCGGCGACGAGGAGACTGCCGAGCAGGCTCACGGCGGCAAGAAAGACGAGCGGCGACCTTTCGCCTGCGCTGATCGATCTCACTTGGAAGCTTCGAAGTAGCGAGCGTTGAGCTCGGTGTACTTCTGCCACTCGGCCGGGACCTGGTCTTCCGGGAAGATCGCGTCGACCGGACAGACCTCGACACAGGAGTTGCCCTTCGTGCCGGTGCAGGGTTCGGCGATCACGTAGGCCATGGCACTAGCTAAGCGTTTCGCCGCGGGCGGTTGGATGGGGCAAAAGGCCCATTGGATCGGCCCTCACGGTCGGCGATCCTTGGTCCATGGTCGGTAGCCCCAATGCGGATGGCATCCCTGATTCGTGCGGGCACGACCTGGACCATGGCGCGGCCAGATGGGTTCCCCTCCCAAATCCGCGCCCAGCAGACGGCCCCGCGCCCTATCTCCCTGGGGCGCGGGCCGTCGTCTCGCTTGGTGACGCGAACCGACGTGGCCGGAGCTTCGGTCGGGGAGCATCGCCCTCGGCCTCGGCCGGACGATGACCGGGCTACGGCTTCTGTTCCCCGCTGTAACGTCCGCGCGGCGCAGAGGAGGCATTGCCGCTCGCCTCACCTGCATGGATCAGCAGTCTCGGCAGCGCGATGGCGATCGCCCCTAGCAGCGCTACTGCCGCTCCTACTTGTAGCCACGGCGAGACCGCGAAGACGAGCACCAGCGTGGCGCCGCAAGCGAGGATCAGGGTCAGGCGCAAAGGCCCGGGCTTGGACTGGTCAGAGCGCGGGATCGCACCAGACCCCGAGGGACTGCGAACCGCGCGCGGGTCAAAGCGCCCGGCCAGGACAAGCCTGAAGAGCACGAAAAGGGAGGGGAGGAGGATGAAGGCGCCGACCCCCATGCCAACGAGCAAGGGGATGAGGGTGGAATCCCCGGCGGCGGCTTCCTCGACCGTCAAGCCGGGGAGAAAGGTCGGGCTCTGGGCGAGGCCCCAGCCGGCGATGATGCTGGCAACGGCGATCGCCGCCGTGTAGCGGGCAAGCTCGAACCGGGAACCTGCCACGAGAGCGACGGTTGCTACGCCGGCAGCCACCGAGCTAAGCAGGGCGACCAGCCCGTCACCTTCGGTGAGGCCATTGAAGAGGTGGCTTGCGTCGTGGCGCAGCACGAGAAGCCCGCCGAGGGCGATCGCGCCGGCGACAAGGCCGCTGGCAAGCGCTCGCCGGCGGAAGGCGATCGTCATCGACCCGTTCGCCTGTCGCCGGGCGTCCGCGGCCAGGAAGACTGCGGCCAGGTAGGCGGCGCTGGCGACGGCGAGCGCGCCAATTAACAGTGAGGTCGGGTTGAGCCAGCTCGTCATGAGGTCGCCTTCCGCGTTTCCAACCGGGACTCGACCCGAGGCGATGCCGCCAATCGCCGCACCGAGGGCGAAGGGGGTGAGCAGCGACGACACCGAGAAGACGAGGCCGATGACGCGGTCCTGTCGCCGCGTCGGATTGCCGCTACGCAGGGCGTAGGCGGTCCCGCGCAGGATCACCCCGATGGTGGCGACGAAGAGCGGTACGGCCAGAGTCGAGGCGATCGAGGCAAAGGCGACCGGATAGGCGGTCCAGCAGACAACTAGGACGAAGATCAGCCAAACATGGTTCGCCTCCCAGACTGGGCCCATGGCGTTGAAGGTGTGCTCGCGGGTCCGCTCGCCGCTATCACCGCGTCCGCCGAGCAGGAACCAAAAGCCGGCCCCGAAGTCGGCACCGCCGAGGACGGCATAGGCGGCAAGGCCAACGAGGCAAAGAAGCAGTGGTACCTCAGCGAGGCTCATCAGCCACCTCCTCTTCAAGAGGCGCCCGCGCGAGTCGGCGGAGCATCCAGACAGTCACCGCGATCAGGCCGGAATAGACGGCGACGAGCGCTGCGTAGCCCACCGGGATGCCACTGGCCCCGGTCACAGCGTCCTCAGTGCGCATCACTCCGTAGACCACCCAGGGCTGGCGGCCAACCTCGGTCGTCACCCAGCCGGCGATCAGGGCGATCACGGCCAAGGGCCCGGCGGCAATCACGGCGCGGAAGAACCACGGTGACGTCGGGTAGCCGCGTCGACGGGCGAGGCGGTAGAGGTGGATGGCGCCGAGGAGGGCCAGGAAGGTGCCGATCGCGACCATGGTCTGGAAGGTGATTCGGACCAGATTGACCGGGGGCTGATCCTCTTCGGGCACGTCGTTCAGACCCTGGATGCGGGCGTTGGGATCGTGCTCGGCAAGCAGCGAGAGCATCCAGGGAAGAGGGATCCCGTATTTGACCTTCCCGGTCTGCTCGTCGTACCAGCCGCCAAGGTGAATGGCGGCACCCCGCTCGGATTCACCCAGCCCTTCGAAAGCGGCCAGTTTGGTCGGCTGATCCTTGGCCACCTGGCGTGCAATCCAATCGCCGACGACGATCTGGGTCGGCGCGGCCAGTGCCCCCGCGGTCAGGGCCACAGTGAGACCGGTCCTGACGTAGCGACTTCGGTGTCCACGCAGCCATGACCAGGCGTAGGCGCCGGCGATCAAGAAGCCGACGACCAGGTAGGCGGCAAGGTACATATGGATCAGCTCAGGCCAGAGGTATGAGTTCCCGAAGAGGGCGCCGATCGGGTCGACATCGACGGCTTGGCCGCCCTCGAGGCGAAATCCGGTCGGGTGCTGCATCCAGGCGTTCACCGAAATGACCGTCAGGGAGCCGGTGATGCCGGCGATCGCTATCGGGATCCCACTCAGCAGGTGCAGACGAGGCGAGATCCGATCCCAGCCGTAGACGTAGATGGCGATAAAGATCGCCTCGACGAAGAAGGAGATGCCCTCGAGGGCGAAGCCCAAGCCGAAGACGTCTCCGAAGGTGGCCATGAAACCGGGCCAGAGAAGGCCCATCTCAAAGCTGAGGATGGTGCCAGTGACGACTCCTACGGCGAACAGGGCGAGCATGACCTTGGACCAGCGCTTGGCGAGCTGGCGGTAGAGGGGATCGCCGGTGCGCAAGTACATCCACTCGACCAGCAGCACCAGGGTCGGGAAGGCGATGCCGAAGCAAACGATTGGGATATGGATCGCAAATGAGAGCGCCTGCATCTGGCGCGCTTCGAGGAGGTACTCCTGCTGGACCGGCGCCAGGCTGGCGGCGATCAGCGGGACGGACTCGAACATCGCCGAGCCGCCCGCTAGCCGTTGGCCAAGAGCTCGACCAGGACCACGGCGTTGTTGTGCTCTTGGTCGCGGGCCGCGTAGAGAATCGTCACCGTCCCGCTGGCCGCGCGCCGCCGAAGCTCATCGAGGATGTCGACGTGGGAGGCGAGCTCGCGCCGGTATCGGGTTCGGAACCCTTGGAAGCGCGAGGGTGAATGGTCAAACCATTTGCGCAGCTCAGCGCTCGGCGCCAGCTCCTTGGCCCAGGCATCGAGTCGAGCACGGTCGCGGGAGATACCGCGAGGCCAGATGTGGTCGATCAGAACGCGATAGCCATCGTCCGGATTCGGATCCTCGTAGATCCGCTTGGCGTGAACGCTGGGCGTCATTCATCCATGCTCGCCTCTCACCACATCGAGGTCGATGGTTCGTTTACCCCATCCGAGGCGTAGGAGATGGGGAGAACGCCCCATAGGCGAGCCACCCTCAGGCGGGCATGATTGGCCCATGTCGATGGCAGCGAGAGCAGGAATTCTCTACAGACCAGTCCAGCCCACGTGGCGGCCGGAGCCGGTCATCCGTGCCGTGATCACCCGCGAGCGCCAGCGTGCTGTCCGCGAGGAAATGGCCCGGCTCCGGCAGGGCTCCGATCACGAGATGGGGACAGGACCCCATACACGAGCAGCCCTCAGGCGGCGATGATCGCCCCATGTCAATCGCAGCGAGAGCAGGAATCCTCCACGGATCCCTACAGCCCGAGAGGCAGCCGGGGCCAGTGGCCCGTGCCCTGATTACCCGCGAGGGCGAGCGCTCCCTCCGCGACGAGGTGGCCCGGCTCCGGCAACAGCTTGGCATGGAGTTTCCCGAGCGCCTCCGGGAGGCGTTGAGCTTCGGTGAGGCGCAGAAGAACGATGACTATCTGCAGGCCAAGGAGGAGGAAGCAGTCGTGGCGTCCCGCCTGCGGCAGCTCGAGGCTGTTCTTGCCGCGGCCGAGATCGTGGAAGCGGCGCGGACGACAGACGGCCGGGTGACGGTTGGCTCGACCGTCCAGGTTGAGGACCTCGCGAGCGGAAGGACCAGCGAACATCTCCTGACAGGCACCCACGAGGGGCTGGCCCCGACTGACATCTCGGCAAACTCACCGATCGGTCGAGCGCTATTGGGCGGCAAGGTCGGCGAAGAGGTCAGCGTCGACCTTCCCTCCGGGCGGTCGGTCGACCTGCGGATCAATGGCGTCCACTAGCGCGGGGGATAGCCATTGCTCTACGGCTCGACAAGCCCTCGCTTGATCGCATAACGCGTGAGCTCGACCCGGTTGCGCATTCCGAGCTTCTCGAGAATGTTGTCGCGGTGACGATTGACAGTGTTTTTGGCGATCATCAAGGTCTCGGCGACCTCGTCACTGGTCAGCCCCTCGGCAATCAGCTTTGTCACCTCCAGCTCGCGCAGCGTTAACGGATCGGTTGACGTCTCTTCGCCGCGGCTGGCTCGTTCCAGATAGTCGCGGACGAGAGCCGACGCCGCCGTCGGATAGATGAAAGGCTGGCCGCGAAGGGCGGCGCGGCAGGCTTCGATCAGATCACGGTTTGCCGCCGACTTCAGGACGTAGCCCGAGGCCCCGGCCTTCAGGGCCTCGAAGAAGTACTGCTCGGAGTCGTGGACCGAGAGCATCAGCGTGCGCAAATCGGGCCGCTGCCCGTGCAGTTCAGCGGCAACCTGAAGGCCAGTGAGGCGAGGCATCGAGACGTCGAGAACGGCAAGGTCGATCTCCTCGCGCAGGGCGATCTCCAGGGCCTCGGCGCCGTCGCCAGCCTCAGCAACGACGGTTAGGTCCGGCTCGGAGTCGAGGACGAGCTTCAGTCCGCTCCGGACCATCTCGTGGTCGTCGGCGAGCAGGATCCTTGCCCGCAACGGGACGGGCATCAGCTCTTCTCCAGTGGTGCTTCGAGGCGCACGGTTGTTCCGGCGCCAGGTGCGGAGCTAACGGTCAGCTTCCCGTCGACCAAGAGGGCCCGCTCTCGCATTCCCTCGATCCCGATCTCCCCATTGCCGGTCGGGCCCGCGATGCCCTTGCCGTCGTCGCTCACCGTAAGGACGACCCCGTCGGTCGATCCGATGAGTTCAAGCAGGCAGCGCGAGGCTTCGGAATGGCGTAGGACGTTCGTCAGCGACTCTTGGGCTACGCGGTAGATGACAAGCTCGAGTTCCTCCGAGAGCCGGGGAAGGTCGCTGGCGATGCGCCGCTCGATCGGAATACCGCCCTGGCGAGCGGCGCGCGAGCTGAGGGCAATCAGGGCATTAACGAGGCCGAGGTCATCAAGAGCCTCAGGCCGAAGCTCACGCGCGATGCGACGGATCTCGTCGAGAATGGAGTTCAACTCTTTGGCCAGTGCAGCTAGTCGATCGGGTGTGACCTCGCCGCCGCGGCTAGCCGAGCGCTCTATCTCAAGAGCCACAGCCGTCAGTGTCTGGCCGGCCTCGTCGTGAAGCGCGCGAGCGATTCGTCTCCGCTCCCGTTCCTGGGCGAGTACCGCAGCCCTCGCTCCGGCGCGACGCTCCTCGGCGAGGCGATCAATCATCGCGTTGAAGGCATCGACAAACGTGTCCAGCTCGGGGCTGGAGCTCGAGTCCTCGATCCTGGCCTGCTCGGGATGGCGCAAGTCGATCTTCTTCATCTGGGC
>JBKPTM010000169.1:0-1831 GCA_046765935.1 Actinomycetota bacterium
CAGAGAGCGGGCTCGCGGCTAGCTCCTCACGGGCCCAGCGGCGACGCCCCGGAAGGCGTCCCTCGGCGGAGAGCCAGGAGCCGGCGAGGATCAGGGCGAGGCCGCCGATAGTGGCGGCGGTGATCTCCTCGGAGAGGAAGACGCTGCCGTAGACGATCGCGAAGCCCGGCGCTACATACGTGACGATCAGGGTGCGGGCCGGGCCGACCGTCGAGATCAGCCGGTAGAAGATCACGAAGGCGATCCCGGTTCCGAGCACGCCGAGCGTCGCGACGGCAGCGATCGGCCCGAGGCTCGGGAACGAGTCCGGCGGCGTCGCAAGGGCAACGGGCAACAGCGCCAGGGCACTCGCCCCCATCACCAGACCGGACATCCCGACGGGCGCCATCCCGACCAGCCGGTGCTTGACCAGCAGCCCTCCGATCGCGTAGCCGAGGGCGGCCGCCACCACCGCGAGCCCACCGAGCAGCTCGGAGCCCCCGCCGCCCAGGTCGACGCCGAGCAACAGGCCGACCCCGGCGAAGCCGATCAAGACCCCCGCGAGGCGGAGCCCCTGCGAGCGCTCCTCGTGATCGACCCAGATGGCGAGCACCGCCGTCCAGAGCGGCGCCGCGGCGACCAGGATCCCGGCGAGCGAGGAGCTGATCTCCTCCTCGCCGGCCGAGATCAGGATGAACGGGCCCGCGACCTGGACGACGCCCACGAGGACCAGCCAGCCGGCGTACCGGCGCGCGCCGGCGAGCGCACCCTGCACGGCCGCGACGGGAATCAGGACGGCTGCGGCGAGCGCGATGCGGAGGAAGGCGACCATGCCCGGCGAGAGATCGCGCAGGCCGATCGCGATGAACATGTAGGAGGCGCCCCAGATTGCCCCGAGCGCGAGCAGCCAGAACCAGGAACGGCGGTCCATGCACTCAAAGTAACGACGGGGCTACGTCGAACGTGACAGGGCCTGCGGATCGAGGCCCATCGCCGTCGCCGCGATACCCCGGAACAGCGTCGCGTTCATCGTCCCGTAGAGCCCCGCGTCGATGTCCGGCTCGATCATTTGCGCGATCAGGAACCCATCGGCCATGCAGAAGAGCATCTGGGCTATGTCCTCGAACGGGAACGGGGGATCGACGTCCGATTTCTCTCCCCAATTCCGCCGCCAGTTCTCGATCACCTGGGCGATCCGCTCCCGCATGGCCCGGTTCCGCGTGGCGAGCTCGTCACGGAACTCCGGATTGCGGGCGGCATAGACGACGAACTCGAAGTAGAGCCTGGGCCACTCAGGGTCCGAGCGAACGAACTGGAGGAAGTCCTCCGCGGACTCGCGCACCTCCTCGGCGGGGGCGCCCTCGCCGGGCAGATGGGCCTCTAGGCGCTCGAGCTCCTCGGCATACGCCTCGTCGAGCATCACCAGGAACATCTCCTCCTTGCTCTTGAAGTTCGCGTAGAAGGCGCCCTTCGTGTACCCCGCGTCGGTGGAGATGTCCTCGACCGAGGCCTCGCCGATCCCCTTGCGACAGATCAGCTTGGCCGCCGAGTCGAGCAGCGCCGAGCGCGTCTTCGCCTGCTTCTCCTTGCGGCTCAGGCTCATGAGGCCGCGCCCCCGAGCGTGGCGTGCGACCGGCCGCCGATCCAGAGTGGGCAGCTGGTCAGCCTCAGACGCTCCGCCAGAGCGGGGCGCCCGCCGACCTCCGTCGCGCGCGCCGCCACCGGCTCCGTCACGTTCTTCAGCCAGTGCAGCCTCCGCTCGCCGACCTTGATCCGTCTCAGGCCGCTGGCCGCCGCCAGTGTGCTCTCGCTGACCAGGACCTCGCCGCCGGCGGCGACGGAGCAGAGCCGG
>JBKPTM010000170.1:0-5878 GCA_046765935.1 Actinomycetota bacterium
CGGGGTCACCATGTCCGACGTCGTCTCGACCAGTTTCTCCGGGGGCGCGGTGCAGATGAACGGCCCCGGCTCGCTCGTGCTGGATTCCATCGTGCTCACCGGAGGCACCGGCACGACCGGCGTTGGTCTCACTTACAGCGAGGGATCGACGTCGATCATGAACAGCGCGCTGACCAACAACACCTCGACGGATGAGGGAGCGGCTATCGCGGGCACGGGCGGAGAGGCCCAGCTCGTCAACACAACCGTCGACGGCAACCACTCAGACAGATTCGGCGGGGGTGTATACACCGGCAACGACGCGGAGATCCAGATCCTCTCGAGCACCATCACCAGGAATGAGGCCGACTCGGATGCCAATCATTCGGGCGATGGCGGCGGGGTCTACAACAGCAGCACCGGCAGCTTCGAGATCGCCAACACCCTCCTGGCCGGGAACTTCCTCGGGGACGACGACGGGGACACCCAATGCAGCGGGAACGCCTTCACCTCCTCCGGATACAACCTCCGCAGCGACGCGGACACCGCCCAGGTCGACACCTCCGGATGCAACGGCTTCGGGGCGACCGGCGACTTCGTCAGCGGCACCCCGCTGATTGCCGGCGCCCCGGCGACCAACGGGGGGTCGACACCGAACGTCGCGCTGCTGCCGGGCAGCCCGGCTATCGAAGCCGGCAACCCCGCTCCATTCGGCACCTTCCCCACCTGCCCTGCGACCGACCAGCGCAGTCTGTTCAGAGGCGGCGTGGCGGGCCGCTGCGACATCGGTTCTTATGAGCTGAATGCGACCGCGACCCCGCCGAGCGGAGGCGGCGGCACCACCTCCCCTCCAGCCACCACCTCGACGACGACCGGTCAACGCGCGAAAGCGATCAAGAAGTGCAAGAAGAAGTTCCGGCATAAGCCGGCTAAGCGCAAGAAGTGCATCAAGAAGGCCAAGAAGCTCCCGGCCTGACCCGACCGCGAACCGAAACGTCCCCGAGTAGCCCTTGTAGGGAGGGATCAGGAACGTTCGCTTTGCGCATTCTGTACATTTGTACAGGAATGTGGTACATTTGTACACATCATGTTGGCTTGGATCTATCTCACGGCGGCGATCGCGACGGAGGTCGTCGGCACCCTCTTCCTGAGGTTCACTGACGGCTTCACGCGACCGCTGCCCTCGATCGTGGTGATCGCGACCTATGTCGCCTCACTGTGGCTGACCGCGCTCGCGCTCAAGACCCTCGAGATCAGCCTGGCCTACGCCGTCTGGGCGGGGGTCGGCACCGCGGCGATCGCGATCATCGGCATGGCGGCGCTCGGCGAAACCGTCAACGCGCTCAAGCTCGCCAGCATCGTGCTGGTGATCAGCGGCGTCATCGGCCTCAACCTCTCCGGTGCCAACTAGCCTGGTCGACATGGAGCAGGCAACCTTGGGTCGCCGCGAGCAGATCCTCGAGGCGGCCCTGCGCGTGATCGGCCGCTCGGGACGTCAGGCGGTGACCCACCGGGCGGTTGCGGAGGAGGCCGGCGTTCCGCTCGGCTCGACGACCTACTACTTCGACTCGCGCGACGACCTGCTGCGGCAGGCGCTGGAGCACGTCGCGGCCAGCGAGGTCGAGCGCTACGCGAAGCGCGGCGAGGAGCTTCGTTCCGTGAAGTCGGCCCGCGAACTGGCGGACAGGCTGATCGACGATCTCGTCGAGGCGGCCCAGGACCGGGTTGCCTACATCGCCGAGTACGAGCTCTGGCTCGAGGCCGGGCAGCGGCCGGAGCTCCGCGAGGCGGCGCAGAACTGGTGCGACGCAGAGCAGCGCTCGGTCGCCGGCGCCATGGAGAGCCTCGGCAGCTCCGATCCGGCCACCGACGCCAGCCTGGTCGTCGCTGCGATCGACGGGCTCGGCGAGCGTGTCCTCGCCCGAGAGGACGACCCGGCGGAGGCCGCCGAGGAGTTCCGGCCCGATCTCAGGCGCCTGATCGAGCGGCTGGTCGGCTAGCTGTCGCCGTGCTGGCGCAGGTAGCGCTCGAAGTCGCGCGCCAGAGACTCGCCTGACGGCACGTCATCCTCGACGTCGAGCCGCTCGGCCTGCTCCTCCTCGAGGCGGCGCACCAGCTCCTCGATCTCGGGGTTCGCCGCGACCGCGCGGCTGACCTGGCTCTCGTAGGACTGGGTCTCCTCCTCGAGGTCCGAGCCCTCGACCGCGACGCCGACCAGCCCCTCGAGGCGCCGGAGCAGGGCCAGCGCGGCCTTCGGGTTCGGGACAGCCGCGACGTAGTGCGGGACGGCAGCCCAGAGGCTGGCCGATGGGATGCCGCGGCGGCGGCAGGCGTCGTGGAGGACGCCGACGACGCCCGTCGGGCCCTCGTAGTTGGAGCGCGCCAGGTCGAGCCGCTCGACCAGTTCCTCGTCCGAGGCGAGGCCGGTGATCGGCACCGGCAGGGTGTGGGCGACGTCGGCGATCAGCGCGCCGAGGGTCACGACCATCTCCACGCCCAGGCTCTCGGCCGTCTCGGCCACGCCGTCGGCGAAGGTCCGCCAGCGCAGGTTCGGCTCGGTGCCCGCGAGGAAGACCAGGTCGCGCTCGGCTCCGGGCGGGGTGGCGACGAGCAGGACGTTGCCCGGCCACTCGATCTCGCGGGTCTGCCCCTCGGTCATCCGGATCGTGGGGCGGTTCGCCTGAAAGTCGAAGAACTCCTCGGGGTCGATCTGGGCGATCAGATCCGCATCGAGCGACTCTGCCGCCGTGGTGAGCGCGGTAGTGGCCGCCCCGGCCGCGTCGTTCCAACCCGCGAATGCGCACACCAATACGGGGGATCGAAGCTGCGGTGGCTCGGCCTCCCAGGCGAGCGCGTCCATTGGTTCGAGACTAGCGAGTCGGGGCCCTCTAGGTGTCCGGTTCACTTTGGAGACTCAACGGGTGATGGAGGCCACGGCCGCAACGACACGGATCGCCGAGCTCCGACCGGGCCAGCGCTTCAGCGGCGTGTACGCCTGCGTCCGCAAGGACCGCCTCTCGGCCCGCAACGGGTCGATCTACCTCTCCCTCGAGCTGCGCGACCGCAGCGGGTCCATTCCGGCGCGCGCGTTCCGCGAGGTCGACCGCCTCGCCGGGCGCTTCGAGCGCGGCGACGCCATTCGCGTCTCAGGCAGGGTGGAACGCTTCCGCGGCGAGCTCGTCGCAGAGGTCGAGGACATCCAGGCCGTGGACGCGGCGGAGCTTGACCCGGCGGAGTTCCTGCCGGCCGCCTACCGCGACGCCGAGGAGCTCGAGGGCTTCCTCGAGCATCTGACGGGCGAGGTCTACGACCAGGCGCTGCGCGGCGTCGTCCAGCGAGCGCTCTTCACCGAACCAATCGCCGCCGACTTCCGCCGCGCTCCGTGCACGCGAGCCGGCCACCATGCGTACGTCGGCGGGCTGCTCGAGCACACCGTTGCCGTGGGCACGCTGGTCCTGGAGGTCTGCCAGCTCCACCCGCGCCTCGATTCCGACCTGTTGATGGCCGCCGCGCTCGTGCACGACGTCGGCAAGGCGCGCGAGTTCACCTACGGGGCCGAGTTCGGCATCACGGAGGAGGGCCGCCTGCTCGGCCATCTCGCCCTGGGGGCGGAGATCGTCGGCTCGGCGGCGGGAGACGTGCCGCCGGAGCGCCGCGCCGCCCTGCTCAACTGCGTCCTCTCGCATCACGGCGTCGACGGCGGCCGCGGGGCCGGGGGCGGCCGCGGCTTCGCGATCCCTGAGGCACTCGCCCTCCACCGGCTGAACGCCCTGGACGCCGGCGTCAAGGGAGCGCTCGAGCAGGGCCTCTAGGCCTCCGGCCCCTCGGTCGGCCTGAGCGCCCGGAACACGAGCTGCGCGGCGATAACCAGCGCCAGCCCGGCGAAGATCAGCTCGAGGGCGCGCTGCGAGATCTCGTTCGAGGTGATCACGCCGATCGCCACGCCTAGCGGCGAGAGAGCGCCGATGACGAGCCCCTCTCGAACTCGGACGTTGCCGTAGCCGAGCTGGCGCCAGACGGCCACGATCGCAACCGGGACGATCGCGAGCAGCGATGTCGCCTCGGCCCTCACCTGCGTCTCGTCCAGGAAGATCGCCAGGGCGGGGACGAAGAGGATTCCGCCCCCCACACCGAGCAGGCCGCCGACCATGCCACCGGCGAATCCGAAGAGAGCTGCCGCGACGTCGCTCACGGGATGATCAGCTCCACGGCGACCACCACGAGCAGCGCGGCGAAGAGGAGAGAGATCCCGCTCTCGGGTACTCGCTGCTGTAGGGCGGTGCCGGCAAACGCACCCGCGATCGCGGGCACGCCCACGAGCGCGGCGTTCGGCGGGTCCACGTTCCCGTAGAACGCCTGCAGCGTCACCGCGACCGCCGCGATCACGACGATCGCCATCATGCTCGTGCCGGTCGCCACTCGCGCGCCGTAGCCGAGCCAGATGATCAGCAACGGGACGATGACGCTGCCGCCGCCGACCCCGAGGAGCCCGCTGAAGATGCCGCCCGCGGTCCCAATCGCCGCCAGCTTCAGGGTCCTGCGGCTGGCAGCCGGGGTCCGCATGGCGGGCGATACTAGAGAGTGATGGCAGCCAGTCCTGACGCGGAGGCCCTGGATCAGCTGCTCACGCCGCTCCGCGGCGACCCCGCCCGCTCCGCGGTCCTCACGGACGTCGACGGGACCATCGCGCCGATCGTCAGCGACCACACGGAGGCGAGCGTCCCCGAGGGCACGCGCGAGCTCCTCCGCACGCTTGCCGAGCGCTACGCGCTGGTCGGCTGCCTGAGCGGGCGCCGGGCCCTGGACGCCCGCCGCGTCGTGGGGCTGGATCAGCTCGCCTACTCCGGCAACCACGGCTTCGAGCTGCTGCTCCCAGGGGACACGGAGGTCCGGCCGGATCCGTCCCTCGACGGCCACGAGCAGGATGCGCCGCGTTTCGTGGGCGGCCTCGATCGATCCGAGCTCGACCGGGTGGGAATCAGCACCGAGGACAAGGGGGCGATCGTCGCCCTCCACTGGCGAGGTGCCCCCAACGAGGCGGCGGCTGAATCGCTGGCGCACGAGATCGCCAATGAGGCCGAATGGGAGGGCCTCGTCCCGCACCACGGTCGCAAGGTGCTCGAGATCCGGCCCAACGTCGCGATCAACAAGGGGATCGCGGTCGCCGCGCTGATCCCGGCCCGTCCGATCGACCATGCCCTCTACGGCGGGGACGACCGGACCGATCTCGATGCGTTCGCCGCGCTGAAGATGCTCCATGAGGACGGCGAGCTCGCGACGGCGGTCTGCATCGCCGTCGCCTCGGACGAGTCCCCGCCCGAGGTCTCCGAGGCCGCGGATCTCACGGTTCCGGGGCCGGAAGGATTCGTGCGGGTGCTCGAGGCGCTCGCCGACTAGCCTCGCCCCGCGATGGCGTTCTGCGACTTGCTGCGGATGACGGCCCTGCTCGCCGCGGGCGCCGCCACCGTGCTCGCGGCCGTGACCGCGATCGCGGTCGGCAGCAGCGGCGACACGCTGACGCTGTTCGTCGCGCTTGCCTGGTGGACGATCGCCCTCGTCGGCGGCCTGGTCCTAGGGCGGCCTTCACGGGCGGCCGAGGCGATGCAGCCGGTGCTCGCCCAGGCCCGCACCGCCACCGCGATGCCGGAGATCGGCAACCCCACCCGAGCCGCGCTCGCCCGCCTCTGGCCGATCGGCGCCTTCGCGCTCGTGGCGGGCGTGCTCGGGTTCATCTTTCCCGGGGTGGCCGCGATCGGCACCGGCTTCGCGCTGGCGGTGGCGCTGATGTGGCGTTCGCGAGAGGGGGCTGTGACAGCGATCGAGGAGCGAGACGGAGTGCGCTTCTACGTGGAGCCCGGCTCGGCGCTTCAGCCCGTCACGCTGATACGCACCCCGGGCC
>JBKPTM010000171.1:0-11712 GCA_046765935.1 Actinomycetota bacterium
CCTCAACCCGATCGTGCTGCTGATGATCGCCGCGGTGATCGCCGTGGCGGTCGGGATGACCCTCAGGCGCCGCAGCACGGATGACGGCGATGCCGAGACCCAAGGGGCACCGGGCCCCGGCGCTCGCCGAGAGGGCGGCCCGAGGACGCCGGACGGCGAGATCGCCACTGGCCGGGACACGATCGCGTAAGGAGTGGAAATGAAGCTGCGGAACCTCGTCATCACGACGGCTCTGACCATCTGCCTGTTCATTCCGGCCGGCGCGCACGCTGCCGCGCCGAGGGCCTTCTACGGCCTGATCCCGGCCACCGACCCTGACACGAGCGAGATCGCGCGAATGGGCGCGGGCAAGGTCGGCACCCTGCGCATCAACTTCGTCTGGGGGGCCGTCCAGCCCACCGAGGGGTCCGCCTTCGACTGGAGCCACTACGACGCGGTCATCGGGGCGGCGGCACAGCAGGGGATTCGCGTGATGCCCACCGTCTACAGCTCGCCGGACTGGGTCGCTAAGCGGACGAACTTCCCGCCGACCGGCAGGTTCCGGGGACCCTTCGAGGCCTTCGTCCGCGCCGCGGCGCAACGCTACGGCAGCAACGGCACCTTCTGGTCGAGCAACCCCTCGATCCCGAAGCTTCCAGTGATCGATTGGCAGCTATGGAACGAGATGAACTCGCCGAGCTTCTGGTTCCACAAGCCGAGCGCGAAGCAGTACGTGTCCCTGCTGAAGGTGTTCAACCGGGGCATCAAGGCCGGCGACCCGAGCGCCAAGATCGTCCTCGGCGGGCTCTTCCGGACGCCCCGGATCAGGAACGGGGTTCCGCTCGACCGCTACCTGCCCGGCATCTACAGGGCCAAGGGCAAGAAGTACTTCGACGCGGCGGCGATGCACCCCTATTCGACCACCCCCAAGGACGCTCTGAGGGCGGTCAAGGAGACCCGCGCGATCATGGCGCAGTTCAAGGACAAGAAGGCCAAGCTCTGGATCACGGAGATCGGCTGGGCCACGGGAGGCGACCCGACCCCGCTGACCGTCTCTCCCCAGCGACAGGCCTCCTACCTGCGCCAGAGCTTCAACGTCCTCGCGGCCAATCGGAAACGGCTGAAGATCGCGGGCGTCGTCTGGTACTCGTGGCGCGACCTGCCCGGCGGCATCTGGTTCAACCACACCGGGCTGTTCACCCAGGAGTTCGACCCGAAGCCCGCCTGGAACGCGTTCGTCAGCCTGACCGATGGCTCGGCGGGCTGAGCGCGACTAGCGGGTCGTCGCCCCGCCCGCCATCGCGGGCAGGATGACGACGGTGTCCGGGTCGCCCACCGGGGTATCGAGCCCGTCGAGCACGCGCACGTCCTCGTCGTTCAGATAGACGTTGACGTAGCGGTTGAGATCGCCCTCCTCGGAGAAGAGCTGTTCCTTGGTGGCCGGATGGCGGTCGGCCAGCGCCCGCAGCGTGTCGCCCACTGTTCCGCCCTCGACTTTCACCTCGGCCTCGCCGTCGGTCTGCGGGCGGAGGACTGGTGGGACCTTGATGGTCGGCATGGGAGAAACCTATCGACCGGGGGCGCCGGGCAGCCTGGCGAGCTTCAGCCGACGATCGGCGATCGCGGCGCGAAGCCGGCCGGGGTTGGCCCGATAGCCCAGATCGACGAGCTCCTCGAACTCGTCCTCCGGAATCCCATCCTCTCGGTCGAGCACGAGGTACCGGCTCGTGGCCGGATCCGTGTCCGCGCCGCACTCGATGGCGGCCTGGATCAGCTCGATCCCGAGCCGGCCCCCGCCCCACTCCGCCGCGTTGGAATCGTCGCCGGGCAGGACTCGGGCACGTCGGAGCCGCTCGACCGCGGCCTCCATCCCGATGCCCGGTTCCGGCCGACCGCCTGATCGCCTCGACTGCGCGGACCGAGCCCGCGCGAGCTCGGCGGTGATGGCCGCGAGTCGCCGCCACGCCGCGCCGGTCTCGTCGGCTCGCTCGTCGGGCATCTCGGTCAGGCTGAGCCCCGCCGACATCGACGAGGTCTCCGCCCTGGTCAGGTCGATGGTCGCGAAGCGGTCCCCCAGGACCGCGGCGTCACCGCCGAAGAACGAGGCCTGGACGCACGCGTTTCGCAAAGCCTCCGCGCGCACGGCTCGCGAATCCTCCGGGAGATTGAGCAGCTCCGCCGCGGCCCAGATCAGCGACATCAGCTCTCGCCCGTGCTCGGCGGCGATCTTCAGGCTGAGGCTCCCGACGTGACGCCGCCACGAAGCCAGCGGCTCGGGAACCCGCGTGATCGGTCCGGTCAGACCGAGCTTGATCCAGAGGATGAAGTCGCCCATGAAGCGAAGCTCGGGGTCCCAGCCGCCGGTGGACAGGAGCGGCTCCCGGCGCGCCAGACAGCCGGGGCCGATCACGGTGTCGATCAGGCGAAAGGCCTCCACCGGCGAGTACTCGGGGGGCCGCACCATGT
This sequence comes from Actinomycetota bacterium, assembly GCA_046765935.1. Lineage (GTDB taxonomy): Bacteria > Actinomycetota > Thermoleophilia > Solirubrobacterales > 70-9 > DASUPK01. The sequence goes on from JBKPTM010000171.1 coordinate 2,446, forward strand.
CGACCAGCTCCCCGGCCTCGTCGATGATCCTGTATCCGGGAAAAGCCGCCACGACCTGGGGGTCGGCAAGCTCGGCGACCAGCCGGGAGACCGCCCCCGGCGCGAGCAGATCGTCGTCCGAGAGATACCCCAGCACCTGCCCACGGGCGACCTCGTAGCCACGGTTGAGCGCGCGAGCTTGGCCCAGGTTCTCCTGGCGGAGGAAGCGGAAGCGCTCGCGCGGGTACCGCCCCGCGTACGCCTCGAGCAGCTCGGGGGTCTCATCCGTCGACCCGTCGTCCATCACCAGCAGCTCGAGGTCCGGATAGTCCTGCCCCAGCACGCTCTCCATCGCCAGCCGCAGCCACTCGTGGCGGTTGTAGGTCGCCACCACGATCGATACCGACGGCTGGTCCGGCCCCCTCATCGCCCTCGCCTCACGCCTCGCTCAACCGGCTCTCGCCGGGGCGGTTTGCGCCGGCGCCTGCGCGTGCCTCCCGAACCGATGCGCCCACCGCCTCACGGGCCGCTCGAGGAAGCGCGCGGACAGATACGCGTACAGGATCGAGACCGGATAGACGACCACGCACCAGGCGAGCACCGCGCCGATGGAGCCGTCGCCGGGCAGCGAGAACTCGCGGAGCGCGAACCAGATGACGGCCAGGTGAATCAGGTAGATCGCGTAGCTGATGTCGCCTATCCAGCGGATGGCCGGCACGGCGCAAGGGAATTGAGCCTTGTCGGGAAGCAATGCGAAGCCGACCAGGAGCGCCCCGAGGACGAGCGGATAGCCGAGCGTCACCAGGAGCGACTCGCGGGCGAAGAGGCCCTCGAATGGCGAGACGTCGTGGACCGCGCCATGCCCCGCCAGGTAGATCTCGAGGATGAGGATGCCGCCCGCGATGGCCGTGCCTCCGATCGCGAGCCGCGCCAGCCGCTCGGGCGAGAAGCGGTCTCGCAGGCGCACATAGGCCCATGCCCCGGTCATGCCGGTCGCCAGGGCGAGCGTCCAGCTCGGGAACTGGCTCGCGTAGAAGGTGTTGATCCGGTGGTCGGCATCGGAGCTGAGGTTGGCGCCGAACAGGCCGGCCACCCAGTCCGCGTTCTCGGCCAGCTCTCGCCAGACGAGGACGATCGCGGCCGCCGCGACCAGCCCGACCAGCGGATGTCGGAAGTACCAGACCGCGAGCAGGGGCAGGACGACGTAGAAGCCGACCTCCACCGAGAGCGTCCAGACGGGTGGAACCACACCCAGGCCGAGGCGGAATTGGTCCACCAGCAGCAGGGCCGGTGTCTGCAGAACCGCGAAGTGGGCCATGATCGTGCCGGCGCCGGGGATCCCGGGCGAGGATGCGACGACGCCGAGCAGCAGGAGCGCGATCAGCAGCGTCACGTAGTACGCGGGGACGAGGCGAGCCGCGCGCCGGATCGCGAACGCGCTGATCCGTCCGAAATCGCCGTCGCGCACGACGGTCGGCAGGTAGATGACGAAGCCGCTGACGATGAAGAGGACATCGAGGCTGCGCGGCAGGATCCCCCAGGAGATCACCCCCACCGCGGAGTCCCCCGCCGCACTGAAGGCACCGGAGACCTGGAAGATGTGGAAGAGGCAGACGAAGAGGATCGCGTAGGCGCGGTAGCCGTCGAAGGAGGGGACGACTGGGATCCGGTGGCCGCGGCGCCACTCCTTCCCCGGATCGGCAACCGCGAAGCGCTCCTCGGGGTCTCTGGCCGGGCTCGGGCTAGCGCTTTCCGAGCGCACGGTCCTGCAAACCCCGCATCCATTCGGCGGTGGGCGGGACACCGTCCTCGAGCGTCACCTGCGGGTTATGTCCGAGGTCCTCGCGCGCACGCGTGATGTCCGGTCGCTTCGAGCGGACGTTGTGGAGGTCCTCCGGGATCAGATCGATCTCTCCCTGGCCGTCGGCGATCTCGTTGTTGACGATCTGGGCGAGCTCCTCGACGCTGCGGAAGTCGGTGCCGCCGATGTTGTAGACGTCGTAGTGGAGGTCGGCCTCGCAGACGTTGGCCAGCGTCGGGATGAAGTCATCGATGTACATGAAGGTCCGGTAGTAGCCGCGGAACACGGGCAGCGGCTCGTTGGCCAGAGCCTTGGCGCAGAACAGGGCCACGACCGACCGATAGGGGTTGTACGGCTCGCCCGGCCCATAGGCGTTGAAGAACCGCAGCCTGGTCGCCCGCAGCTCGGGGTTCCACTCGCGGAATGCCAGGATCTGGCGCTCGTTGGCCCACTTCGAGAGCGCGTACTCGTTCGGGTGGAAGATCACCTGCCGGTCCGTCAGCTCCTCATCGAGCAGGTCCTCCTCCGCCTCGCCGTAGACCTCCGAGGAGCTCGCGAAGAGCAGATGTGCGTCGTGCGCGCTCGAGAGCTCGAGGACGTTCCGCGTCCCCACCATCGCTGAGCGCCAGAGCTGCTCCGTGTACTGCTCGCCGTTCAGACGGCCGAACTCCGCCGCGAGGTGGTAGACGGCGTCCGGTTGGGCGGCCTCGAAGGCGCGGCTCAGCTGCGCGAAGTTGGCGACGTCCGAGCGGGTGTACTGGGGGTCGCCGTGATGGGTCAGGTCGGTACCCCAGACCTCGTGCCCGCGCTCGCGGAGCTCGACGACGAGCGGGCGTCCAAGGGTCCCCAGGCTGCCTGTGACGAGGATTCGCACGCCCGGGAGCTTAGGGCGCCGCTGGATCAGGGGAGGTCTAGCCGGCGCAGAAGAGCTCGTAGTCTGGGAACTTGCCCATCTCGGACTCGGGGATCTCCTGCGCGTTCGGACCGCAGATCGGGCACTCGGGGTCGCGCCGGACCTTGAGCTCGGTGAAGCGGGTGCCGAGCGAGTCGTAGAGCAGCAGGCGCCCGATCAGTGGCTCGCCGATGCCGGCGACGAGCTTGATCACCTCGTTCGCCTGCAGCAGGCCCATCACGCCGGCCATCACGCCAAGCACGCCGGCGGCGCCGCAGCTCGGGGCGAGCTCGGCGGGCGGCGGGGTCGGGTAGAGGCAGCGGTAGCACGGGCCCTCGAAGGGCACGAAGGTCGAGATCTGGCCGTCGAAGGCCAGGATGGATGCCGAGACGACCGGCTTGCGCAGCCGGACCGACGCGTCGTTCAGCAGATACCGGGTCGGGAAGTTGTCCGCCCCGTCGACGATCACGTCGTAGTCCTTGATGATGTCGATGATGTTGGTCGCGTCGAGCCGGACCCGGTGCTCCACGACCTTGACATCCGGGTTGAGCGCTTCGATCGTCTTGCGCGCCGACTCGGTCTTGGGCTGGCCGATGCGCTCGGTGTTGTGGATCACCTGACGCTGAAGGTTCGACTCGTCGACCTCATCGTCGTCGACGAGGCCGAGGGTGCCGATGCCGGCCGCGGCCAGGTAGAGCGCGGACGGAGCGCCGAGACCGCCGGCGCCGATCAACAGGACCTTGGCGTTGAGCATCTTGAGCTGGCCCTCGACGCCGACCTCGGGAAGCAGGGTGTGACGCGAGTAGCGGTTGCGCTGCTCGGGGGTCATGCCCTCCGCCATCACGATCGGGAGACCCTCGGCCTCCCAAAGCTTGATCCCGCCGCGAACGGACGCGGCGTTCTCGTAGCCGAGCTCGCGCAGCTCGTCCGCGGCGCGAGCCGAGCGGTTGCCCGAGGCGCAGTAGAGGAGCACGCGCTGCGAGTGGTCGGGAACGACCTCCTCGATGCGATCGGTGACGTCGGCCGGGCGAATCAGCTCGGCGCCGTCGATGTGGGCCTCCATGTGCTCGTAGGGCTCACGGGTGTCGATCAGTGCGACGCCATCGCCCTTCAGCTCCGCGAGCGCCGCGGCGGGATCGACTTCCTCGATCCGCTCCTTGACCTGCTCGATCGTCTCGGTGGTGGCCATCAGGTCGTGTCCTCCTCGCCTTCCAAGTGTGTTTCGGCTTCCTCGTCGCCGACAGCGATCGCTCCCTCGACCGGGTACCCGAGATCGCTCCAGAGCTTCGACCCTCCGATGATGGAGGCGACGTTGGTGAAGCCATGCTCGTTCTGCAGGGCGTCCGCGGTGCGCGCCGAGCGATTGCCCTCGCCGCAGACCAGGATGATCCGATCGCCGGCGGCCGCGCCGGCCGTCTCGATCGCCTTCACGTAGTCGTCGTCGTGGGCGTCACGGGCGCTCTCGCCCGAGGGCACGTTGATCGCGCCCTTCACGTGACCCGCCTCGTAGCGCTCGGGGTCGCGGACGTCCACGAGCAGGACGTCGCCGACCTCGATCTCGCCCTGGGCGGCGGGCGGCATCAGCTCCTCGATCCGGCTCTTGACCAGCTCGAGGGGCGGCGGCACGTACTTGCGGGGCATCTCCACGGACATCATCGTCTCAAATATCCCAAATCCTGATCGGGTTTCGATGGTTCAAAAAGTATAGCCCTGGGCGCCCGAGCCTGGGCGCGGGGATTCAGGAGTCGAGCTGCCCGCCGCCGAGCTCCGGAGGCAGCGCCTTCGGCCCGTCGGGATACATGAAGGCGAGCTGCTCCTGGGTCATCTCGAGCGTGCTGGTGACGTCCTCGCGGGGAGCGCTCGCGATCAGCCAGAGGGCGTCGGCGTCCGTGTCGTTGAAGACCTGCCTGACGTGCTCCGGCTCGACCAGCACGGCGGAGAGCGGTTCGAGCGTGACCAGCTCGTCGTCGACCCGCATCCGCCCCTCCCCCTCGAGCAGGACGTAGAGCTCGTGCGCCTCGAAGTGCCGATGTTTCGTCGAGGCCTGGCCGGGATGCAGCCGCCAGAGCCGGGTGGCGAGCGTCTGCGCGTCGAGCTGCTTGGCGAGGTCGGTGTTCTCGACCCGCATCTGGTTCGAGGGGCGCCAGAAGGCGTCCCTCGAACTCAGAACCCGATATGCCATCTCCTACTAGCCGATGCTGGGCCGCATCTGGCGGAGCCGGCGGACCCGCTCCTCGATCGGCGGGTGCGTCGAGAACAGGTTCGCGATCCCGCCGCCGGAGAACGGCTTGACGATGTAGAGCGGCTCCGTTGCGTTGTTGACGTTCATCGGTATCGCCTGTGAACCGGCCTCGAGCCGCAGGAGGGCCGAAGCGAGCGACTCGGGGTTGCCGCAGATCTCGGCGCCGGTCGCGTCCGCCGAGAACTCCCGCTGGCGAGAGATCGCCATCTGGATGATCCCCGCCGCGAGCGGCGCGAGCAGGACCAGCGCGATCGCCGCGATCGCCCCGAGGGGCGAGTCGTCGTCGCCACCGAACCAGAGCAGCGCGTACGCGATCCAGGTGATCGCCGAGCCGATCGCCGAGGCGACCGAGGTCAGGAGGATGTCGTGGTTGCGGACGTGGCCGAGCTCGTGGGAGAGCACTCCACGGAGCTCATCCTCCGAGAGCAGCTTGCGGATGCCCGCGGTGACCGCGACGGCCGAGTGCTGCGGGTTGCGGCCGGTCGCGAATGCGTTGGGCTGCTCCTGGGGAATCACGTAGAGCTTCGGCATCGGCAATCCCGCGCGAGTCGTCAGGTCGCGGACCATCTCGTAGAGGCGCGGGTCGTCCTGCTCCGAGACCGGCTGGGCGCGGGCAGCGCGCAGGGCGATCTTGTCGCTGAACCAATAGAAGACGAAATTGAGCACCAGGGCGATGACGAGGAAGCCCAGTGCCCCCTGGAGTCCGCCGATCAGCGCGCCGATCACGACCAGCAGGCCGCCTAGGCCCGCCAGCAGCAGCGTCGTCCGGATGGCGGCGCCCCAGTTGGACTGTCGAGTGGTGGTCATCAGTGGTTCTCCTTGTGAGACGAAGTCTGCAAACGAGTATACGCAGGCGGTTCAACGGCGGATGAGAGTTCATAACGAATTCAGACCATCACGATTTGGTACTTTCTAACAACGTGACTACCACCAAAGGCCGCACAGAGCGCCAGGAATGGAACCCGGACCTCGGTGTGCTGGCCACCCGACTGCTCTTCTCGCTGCAGGACGAGCTCTTCGAGCGCCTCGCCGAAGCCGGCTATGACGACCTCCTCCCCCGGCACGGCGCGGTGCTCGCATACCTGGATGAGGACGGTGTCCGGGCCACGGAGCTGGCGCGCCTCTCAGGACGCCACAAGCAGATCATCGGGCGGATCGTCGACGAGCTCGAGGAGCTCGGCTACGTCGAACGGCGTGCCGACCCGGCGGACCGCCGCGCGAAGCTGATCTTCCCCACCGAGCGCGGGCTGGACCAGGTGCGGCTCGGCGATCAGATCGTGGCCGACATCGAGGCCCGTCACGCGGCAGAGGTCGGCGCCAGGACCTACTCCCAGTTCAGGGATGTGCTCCGCGGCGTGGTCGCGCGCCGGACGCAGTTCAAGGAAGTGACGACCGCGGCGGTGAGCCGATGAGTGCGTTCACGGATCGGGAGCTCGAATACCTCGGCGAGCGGCGCCCTGAGCGGCTCGGCCGGATCGCGACGGTCGGCAAGGACGGGACACCTCACGTCGTGCCGGTCGGCTGGCGCTTCAACAACGAGCTCGACACGATCGACGTCGGCGGAATGAACCTCGCTCGGACCAAGAAGTTCAGGGACGTTCGCCGCAGCGGGCGCGCTTCGATCGTGATCGACGACCTGATCAGCACCGACCCATGGCAGCCGCGGGGCATCGAAGTCCGCGGGCGGGCCGAGACGATCGAGGGCGAGCGGCCCCGGATCCGCATCCACCCAGAGCGGATCGTCTCCTGGGGTCTCGAAGACGCGAACTTCACCCGGAGGCACGCGCGCTCGGTTGCGTGATCCGGAAGCACTGCTCCGCCAGACGCTCGACGGAGCTGCCGAGCGCCCGGCACGCCTCGGCGAGCCTGGTGGCGATCCACTCGGCATCGGGGCCGAAGGCGAGATCCGTCCGGCAGTAGTCGAGGCGCAGGCCGACCAGCTCGAGTTGTGCCTCCGCGTCTCCGTGTCGCCAGAGGGCAAGCAGGCCGAGGTCATTGCGCAGTCGGCGATCGACCGCGTAGTCGTCGAGGGCGTCGCCGAGATCGAACAGGATCGGGCGTTCGCCCGTCCAGCCGACCCCGTGGAAGACGTGCGCGGAATGACCGGCGACCATGGTCGCGCCCGCCTCCGCCATCACGGCGGCGGCCCGCACCTGCCAGGGGGCTGTCAGCGTGTTCATGTTCGGCCCCCAGTGCGGGAAGGCGACGACGAGGTCGCATTCATCGCGCAACCGTCGGAGCTCGGCGGTCAGCCAGGTCGGCACCCCGCGGTCCAGCTCGGCGTGGGCGATGCCGGGCGTCGTCTCACCGGCCGCGTACTGAGCGGGATGGTCGGAGACGGCCAGTAGGCCGACGCGCACCCCGGCCCGGTCGACGATGATGCCCCGGCGCGCCGCCTCCGCGGCCGCACCGGCGCCGGCGACCTCAATCCCCGCCTCCCGGAGCAGCTCGAGCGTGTCGAGCAGCGCCCCCTCCCCGAAGTCAAGCGCGTGGTTGTTGGCCAGGCCGACGGCCGTGACGCCGATCGCCTGGAGCGACTCGACGGCGGCCGGAGGAGCGCGGAAGAAGAAGGGCTTGCCTGATATCAGCGGGGTCCGGGCGCCGCGCTCGGAGATGCAGCACTCGAGGTTGCAGATCAGCAGATCGCAGGGGGCGCAAAGCTCGCGCAGCTCGGGCGACCAGACCTCCTCCGGAGGCACCTCCGCCAGGTGCTCGGCCACGCCGCGGCCCAACATGACATCTCCCAGCAGTCCGATGGTCGGTTCGATGAGGCAAGCGTTGCACCGGGCATAACCGACCTCTCCGCTAGGATTTCCTGGCGATGCTGTTTTCCACCAGAGCCGAGTACGGCGTGCGCCTGATGGTCGAGCTCGGCCGTCAGGAGGATGGCGCGCCGGTGGCGCTGAGCGCCGTCGCGGAGGCCGAGCGGCTGCCGCTCTCCTACCTCGAGCACCTGGTCGCCAAGCTGCGCAAGGCCGGGCTGGTCGAGAGCCAGCGCGGCGCGCACGGCGGATACCGCCTGGGCCGGCCCGCCGACCAGATCGAGATGCTGGAGGTTGTGCAGGCGCTGGAGGGGGCGATCGCCCCGATGGAGTGCTTCCAGGCCGATCCGGAGGGCAAGGTCTCCTGCTCGCACGAGACCGATGGGGACCACGCCTGTTCGACCAAGCTCCTCTGGACCCGGGTGCAGGGCGGGGTCACCAAGGCGCTCGCCGGCACCACCCTTGCCGAGCTGGTCGAGTTCTCGGATCAGCACACGGCAGCGCCCGCCCCGCGCGCCACCGCGGTCAGCGCCGCGTAGTCAGAAACTTCAACCGAACCAGGAGTCGAATTGGCAGAGCTCGAGATCCGCAACCTGCACGTGACCGCCGAGGGCAAGGAGATCCTCAAGGGGGTCAGCCTCGACGTCGAGAAGGGGTCGATCCACGCCCTGATGGGGCCGAACGGCTCCGGCAAGTCCACCCTCGCAAACGCGATCATGGGCCACCCCAGCCTCGAGGTGACAGAGGGGACCATCACCTTCAAGGGCGAGGACATCACCGAGGCCGCTCCCGACGAGCGCTCGCGGATGGGCCTCTTCATGGCCTTCCAGTACCCCGTCGCCATCCCGGGCGTCACGGTCGCCAAGTACCTCCGCATGGCCGTCAACGCCCACCGAGAGGCCGCCGGCGAGGAGCCCGTGAAGCTGAAGGACTTCCGCAAGGAGACCGAGGAGGCGATGCAGCTCACCAACATCCCCAAGGAGTTCTCCTCGCGCTACCTCAACGACGGCTTCTCGGGCGGCGAGAAGAAGCGAATGGAGATCCTCCAGCTCGCGATGCTGCGCCCGGAGCTCTCGGTCCTCGATGAGACCGACTCGGGGCTCGACATCGACGCGCTGCGGGTGGTGGCCGACGGCGTCAACAAGTTCGCCGGCCCCGGCATGGGCGTCCTGATCATCACCCACTACCAGCGGATCCTCCACCTGATCAAGCCGGACGCGGTCCACGTTCTCTACGACGGCCGCATCGTCAAGGAGGGCGGCCCGGAGCTGGTCGAGCAGCTCGAGGAGAAGGGCTACGGCTGGATCCGCGAGGAGGTCGAGGCGGGGGCCGCGGCCTAGCCGAGTCCGATGGAGCCGACGGCCACCACAGCCCCCTCCCTGCCGCGGTCGATCGAGGAGATCCGCGCCGAGTTCCCGATCCTGGCCCGCCAGGTCCACGGGCAGCCGCTCGCCTATCTCGACAACGGCGCGACCGCGCAGAAGCCCCTCGCGGTGATCGAGACGCTCGACCGCTACTGGCGGGAGCACAACGCCAACGTCCACCGCGGCGTCCACACCCTCTCCGAAGAGGCGACCTCCCTCTACGAGGG
>JBKPTM010000172.1:0-2491 GCA_046765935.1 Actinomycetota bacterium
TCGGTCAGGTAGGCCCAGTCGCGCCCGCCCGCGTCGCCGATCAGGATGTTGGAGGGCTTCACGTCGCGATGGACGAGACCGCGGGAGTGCGCCTCGTCGAGCGCCCCCGCCACCTGCTCGACGATGCGCGCGGCTCGAGCCGGCTCGAGCCACTGCATCTTCGTCAGCAGCGCCGCCAGGTCGGTCCCGTCGATCAGCCTCATCGCTATAAAGAGGGTCCCGTCCGGAGCCTCCCCGGCCTCGTAGATCGGCACCGCATTGGGATGCTCGATCGAGGCGGCGAGGGCCGATTCGCGATCGAATCGCCTCCGGAACTTGGGATCGCGGGCGAGATGGGGCGCGATCAGCTTGATCGCCACCGGACGCCCGAGGCGCTCCTGCGTGGCGCGGTAGACGACCCCCATGCCGCCTCGCCCGATCTCCTCGTCGATTCGGTAGCTGCCAAGCCGAGACCCGGCTCCCAGAGCCTCCTCCATCGGGTCAAGACTAGGGACAGCCTCGGCCCAGAAGAAGGCGGGGCCGCCGCTACCCTACGGGCGATGAGCGGCCACTCAAATGGGGGTCCGAAGAAGGTCCTGCTCGCGGCCCCGCGTGGCTACTGCGCGGGCGTCGATCGCGCCGTCGAGGCGGTGGAGCACGCGCTCGACCTCTACGGCGAGCCGGTCTACGTCCGCAAGGAGATCGTGCACAACAAGCACGTCGTCCACGAGCTGGAGAAGCGCGGCGCGATCTTCGTCGACCAGGAGACCGAGGTGCCGGAGGGCGAGATGGTCGTCTTCTCCGCCCACGGCGTCGCACCCAGCGTTCACGCCAATGCGGCCGAGCGCAAGCTGCGGACGATCGACGCGACCTGTCCGCTGGTCACCAAGGTCCACGTCGAGGCGCGCAAGTTCGCCGCCGACGGCTACACGATCGTCCTGATCGGCCACGAGGGCCACGAGGAGGTAGAGGGGACGATGGGCGAGGCCCCGGATCGGACCGTCCTGGTCCAGACCGAGGCCGACGTCGACGAGCTCGAAGTCGAGGATCCGGAGCGGATCGCCTACATCACGCAGACCACACTCTCGGTCGACGAGACCAGCGCGATCATCGCCCGCCTCAAGGAGAAGTACCCGAGCGCGACCGGGCCGAAGACCGACGACATCTGTTACGCGACCACCAACCGCCAGCAGGCGGTCAAGGAGCTCGCCAAGCACTGCGACCTCGTCCTGGTGATCGGCTCGACCAACTCCTCGAATTCGAACCGGCTCGTCGAGGTGGCCCGCGAGCACGGCGCCGACTCCTACCTGATCGACAACCACATGCAGGTCGACGATGACTGGCTCGATGGGGTGGAGACCGTCGGCATCACCTCGGGGGCGAGCGCCCCGGAGGAGCTGGTCGAGAAGCTCGTCGGCTTCTTCGAGGATCGAGGGGCAACCGACGTCTCCGAGCTGCGGACCGTCAACGAGGACGTCCGCTTCATGCTCCCCTCCGAGGTCCGCCGCGCTCTCGCGGCGCGCGACTCCGGCGACGAGCTGCCCGTCGTCAGCTGAACAGCCCCTCGCCGACGTAGCCACCCTCATGCGGTTCAGTTCTCAGCGGACCACGATCGCCGCGACCTGGGAGATTGGCTCCGCAAGGGCGTCGATCGATTGCGCAAGCTGGCGCTTGTCCTGCTCGGTGAGCTCTCCGTAAAGGACGAAGCCGTCGCCGCGCCGATAAGGCCGGAGCGTGTCCTCAGCCTCGGCGAACCGCTGGTCTATCTCCTTCGCGAGCTGCGGGTCCTGCTGCTCGAGCAGCGGCTTCACCGAGTCGTAGGCCGCCTTCGAGCCCTGGAGGTTCGCGTCGATGTCCCAGAGATCGGTATGGGAGTAGCGCTCCTCCTCGCCGGTGATCTTCGACGATGAGACCTCATTGAGCAGCTCGTTCGCGCCATTGGCGATCTGCGCGGGCTCCAGCTTGATCGTGAAGACGAGCGCTTGGAGCCGCTTGATGTCGGCGAGGAGCTTGGCTGCGACCGAGCGAACGCCCTTCGTGGTGTCGTCCACCCAGAGCGCCTTCTCGATCCGGTGGAAGCCGCGAAAGCTCGCCGGCGGCACGTCGCCCTCTCGCGCGTCGATGTCGGGGTCGAGGCCCCCGAAGCTCTCCGCCACCGGCTCCACGGCCTCGTAGGGCATGCGCGTCGTGGGGTAGAGCCGCTTCGCCTGCTCCACGTTGTCGTAGTTCAGGGCCTTGACGAAGGCCCGGGTGCGATCGACCAGAAGCCCGGTCTGCTCCTCGAGGTAGTGCCGGTAGCGGTCGACGGCCTCTTGAGCCCCAGGGTTGTCGGTGGCGCTCGTCGTGCTGGACCCGTCACCCGAGTCATCGGAGCTCCCGCAGCCCGCGAGCAGCAGCAAACTGGCCGCAAGGCACACGGCAATGGTCGTTCGCCCGAGAGTCCGGTGATGAGTCGCCGCCATTAGGTACCCCTAATGCGGGAACCTAGCAGTCGAATCGGCCCTCGCTGGAC
>JBKPTM010000173.1:0-2380 GCA_046765935.1 Actinomycetota bacterium
CTCGAGTCCCTCGACATGACTCCGGCTCAATTCGGCGTCCTCAACCTGCTCGCCGCTCGCGATGGCGCGATCCAGCAGGAGATCGGCGCGGCGATGGGCATCGATCCGAGCACGATGGTCTCACTGATCGACGAGCTCGAACGTAAGGGACTCGCCAAGCGCCGGCCCCATCCGTCGGATCGACGTGCCCGCGAGGTCTCGATCACGCCGAAGGGACGCCGGCTCCTGGGGCGGGGCAAGAAGATGGCACTCGAGGTCGAGAACGAACTCCTCCGCGGCCTCACCGCCGCCCAGCGGCGCCAATTGCTGAAGCTGCTTCGGCAGGCTCTCAGCGAAGCCCCGCCGCAGACACTCTGGAGCAGCGCCGAAGGGGACTAGCGGTCCGGAGAGGTGTCGATCGCGACGTAGTCGTAGTCGCCGCCCCAGCCGTCCTGGGCGCTGGGGACGAAGCCGGAGCAGGTGTCGTCCGGGTAGGTGCTCGGCGGGTCCGGCCGCATCGCGTCTGGCCGGAAGTCCTCGCAGTCGAAGCGGCCGCCGCCCGACAGCCCGATGTCGAGTCTCGAGCGGTAATAACGGGAGAACATGTTCCCGTCGCGGTCGGGGTCGACGGCCGCTTCCTGCGCGTCGTGGAACCAGCGGTCCGAGAGCAGCCTCCGATCCGCGCTCGGGTCGCCTTTGACGTATTTGTCGAACCAGGCGGTCGTGTACCAGTCGATCATGTCCGCGCCGCGCAGACTGGCGCCGAACGCCGGGTTCGGAATCCAGCTGAAGTCGAGGTGGCTGCCGCCGCGGATGATCAGCTCGCCCGAGTCGACGCCCGCGTCCGAGTACTTGACGGACTGAGCGGTCTTGGCCTCCGGGTCGGGCTGCGAGGTGTTCGGGGTGGGCGGCAGGAAGTAGTCGGCTGAGATTCCGAGAGCCGGCTTGGTGAGCGGAGCAGCGGTGCGCTGGGAGGGATCCGCCGGACAGGGCTGCTCCCCGGGCGGAAATGCCCCGGACTGACCGTTGGGGTCAGCGTCGCTGAGGTTGTCCCAGGCGACGACCGCGTCCACCCGCGGGTCCCACTGGCCGATGTAGGAGACGCCCGCGGCGCCGTAGGAGTGCCCCGCCAGCCCGAGGCGCCCACCGTCGAGCATGCCGGCGAACGGGTTGTAGGCGGTGTCGAGCCCCGCCTCCACGCGGCGCTCCTGCTTCGGGGCGTGGCTGGTGCCGGTCTGACAGCTCGGCACCGGCTCGTAGGGGTCGGCGGCGTCGGAGAGGAAGAAGTCGATCGCGTCCTCCGTGCCGTCGAAGAACGGGCGGCCGTCGGTCTGCGCCGGTACTCCCTCGAGGCGGTCAGCGCCCTCCCCGAAGATGTCGGACTGGCCCTGGCCCTGCGGATCGAAGGTCATCACCACGTATCCGGCCTTGGCGAGCGTCTGGGCCGCGTACCAGTAGAGCTGCTCGTTCGCCTGCACCGAGCCGTTGGTGATCACGATCCCCGGCCGCTTCGCAGGACCGGCCTTGGTGGCCCAGACGTGGCCGGAGATCGTCGCACCGTCGCGGGCGGTGAAGAGAACCGGCTCGACGATGCCGTAGCCCTTCGGGCCCCAGTCATAGAGCCGGACGTCGCCCGCGCATCCGTCGAAGCCGTTCCCGCAGAGGTTGATGAAGTTCCTCTCGGGGTCTCGCAGCAGGGCGAGGGCGGCCTGGTTGCTGTTCTCGATGCTCTGCTGCCGAAGCCGCAGCTGATAGGAGGGCGTCATGTAGATCCTTGCCCTCTCGAGCGTCTTCGAGTAGTCCTTTGCCTCATAGACCGGATCGAATGCGGAGGCGGCGGGCGTGCCCCAGACAAGCCCGAGTGCAACCGCGATAGCGGCAGCCGCGGTCGCTCTCCTCCACAATCGACCTCCCGTCACAGCCGCGAGAGCCTAGCAATTTTCTACATAATTCTTGGTATGTCTCAAAAGGGAGCCGTCAGACAACGAGGGAGACCGGCCGCGGCCAGCCGCGAGGACGTGATCGAGGCCGGCCTCTATCGCTACCTCCGCGGCCGCCGGGTCGACGTCCAGGCGATCGCCGCGGAGATCGGCGTGGGCCGCGCGACGGTCTATCGCTGGTTCGGCTCCCGGGACAACCTGATCGGGGAGGTCGTCATCCGGGCGACGGAGCCGGTGCTCGTCGACTCGAGAAAGGGGCTCGAGGGCAAGGGCGGCCCCGGGCTGCTCGACACCTTCGACCGCTTCAACCGCGCGCTCGCCGACGCCCCGGCGCTCCGGGCCTTCGTCGAGCAGGAGCGCGACGCGGCGCTCCGGCTGATCGCCTCGGGCGCCGGGATCGTGCAGCCTCGGATCGTCGAGCTGATCACCGCCCTGATCACCGAAGAGGTGGAGGGCGGGAC
>JBKPTM010000174.1:0-2559 GCA_046765935.1 Actinomycetota bacterium
GTCTTGCGACCCGCCCGGGCGGTGCTCAACCGCACCGACGGCCCGGCCCTGAACGGTGCGCTGGCCGGAACGGGCGCACTGCTCGGCGTCTTCAGCCTGACCGTGTCGGCCGGGCTGCTGATCGCCGCGTAGGTTCGCCGCGATCTGCGGCATCCCGTAGCCGCCGGGTGCCCGCCGGAAATACGATCGCGCCGTGAAGCTCGAGGAGCTCGAGGTCTTCCCATACTCGCTGCCGTTTCGCGAGCCGTACATCACGGCGCGAGGTGAGCTCCGCGAGCGAGAGCTGATCCTGGTCCGGATTCGCGGGGAGGGCCTCGAGGGATGGGGCGAGACCGCCGCGCTCTCGCTGCGTGGCGGCGTTGGAATCGACCGGATCGCCGCGGAGATCCGCGAACGCTGCTGGCCCGGCCTCCTCGATGGCGAGCTCGACCCGAAGCGCATCTGGTCCTCGATCGCTCGCTGCCGGAATCGTGGCGCCTCGGCGCAGGCCGTCGCCGCCGTCGACATCGCCCTGCACGACCTCGTCGGGCGCTCCTCCGGCGAACCGGTGTGGCGCCTGCTCGGCGCGCAGGAGGCGGTGCCGGTGGTCTGCAACGCGACGCTTCCCGCCGCCAACCCGAGCGAGACCCGCGTCCTGGCGCGGGAGTGGGCTGCTGAGGGGTTCCGCACCTTCAAGCTCAAGGTTGGCCTGCCCGGTGACGTCACGCAGGTCGCGACGGTGAGGCAGACGCTCGGGGACGAGATCGAAATCCGCGTGGACGCCAACGGAGCCTGGAGCGTCGACGATGCCGCCGACCGCCTCTCCGCGCTCGAGCGCCACAGGATCGAGCTCGCCGAGCAGCCGGTCGGCACGTTCGAGCAGATGGTCGATCTGCGACGCCGGGTCGAGGTACGCGTGTCGGCCGACGAGAGCCTCGTCTCCGCTTACGACGCCCGGCGCGCGCGGGACCTCGGCGCCTGCGACGTCGCCGCGGTCAAGGTCGCGAAGGTCGGCGGCCTCGGCGCCGCGCTGGAGATCGCGGAGACGATGCCCTCCTACCTGTCGAGCTCCCTCGAGGGTCCCGTCGGGATCACCGCCGCCGCTCATGCCGTCCAGGCACTGGGCGTGCGAGGAGGCGATGCCGGCCTCGCCCACGGGCTCGCGACCGAGCGGCTCTTCTCGGCCACGGTCGGTCGGGGCGCAATCGCCCAGCGCGATGAGCTGCGGCTCGACGAAGGACCAGGTCTTGGGGTCGAGATCGACGAAGAGGCGCTTGCGGCGCGGCGCCTCGACTGATCTAGGTTGTGCGAGGGTGCGCGGCAGCCGAAGGCGAGGCGCAACCCGTTTGGTGATGATGGACCCGACCAACCGCAACACGGCCCTCGCCTCCGCGATGACCGAGGAGCTCGCCCGCAGCGGCGTTCGCCGGGCGGTCCTCTCCCCCGGCTCGCGCTCGACGCCGCTGGCCGTGGCGCTCTGGCGGCAGCCCGAGATCGAGGTGAGCGTGATCCTGGACGAGCGCAGCGCCGGCTTCTTCGCGCTGGGGACGGCCCTCGCCACGGGCATCCCCGCTGTGGTGCTCTGCACCTCGGGCTCGGCGGCGGCCAACCTCCACCCCGCCGTCGTCGAGGCGGACGAGGCGGGCGTGCCGCTGATCGTGCTCACCGCCGACCGGCCCCCGGAGCTGCGGGACATCGGTGCCGGGCAGACCATCGACCAGCTCAAGCTCTACGGCGACGCCGTTCGCTGGTTCTGTGAGGTCGGCACCCACGAGGCGGACGACGACGGGCTGCTCCATTTCCGCTCCGTCTCCTGCCGCGCCTACGCCGCCGCTATCGGCGACCCCCGTCCGGGCCCGGTGCACCTGAACGTCCCCTGGCGCGAGCCGCTCGCTCCGATTCCGGTCGAGGGACAGGTGACGGCGACCGACACCCTCGCGCTCGAGGGCCGGGGCGATACACCCCTCCACGCGGTGACCGCGGCATCGCCCAGGGCGGATGAAGGCCTGCTCGACGAACTCTCCCAGCGGGTCGAGCGCACGCCACGCGGTCTGATCCTGGCCGGGCGGCAGAGCCACCCCGCGCTGGCGAGTCCCATCGCGGAGCTCGCGACTGCGGCCGGCTATCCGATCCTGGCCGAGCCGACCTCCCAGCTGCGCCGCGGCCCTCACGACCGCTCGCTGGTCATCACCACCTACGACGCCGTCGTCCGCGAGCGGCCGCCCGAGCTCGAGCCCGAGCTGGTGATTCGCTTCGGCGATCTGCCGACGAGCAAGCCCCTCCGGCAGTGGCTGACGTCCATCGAGGACCTCGACCAGATCGTCGTCGACCCGGCCGGCGAGTGGCGCGAGCCAACTCGCCGGGCGGGGACACTCGTTCGCGCGGAGCCCGCGGCTACGGCCCGGGCACTCGCCGAGCGGCTGTCGCGAATGCGGCCTGGAGCGGCGACAGTGGCCGGCTCCCCCTTCGCGACCGCATGGGTGGAGACCGAGCGGACCGTACGCGAGGCGGTGGAAGGACATCTCGGGGGACTCGATGAGCTCAGCGAACCGGGCATCTGGGACGCGCTCGGCCGCGCCC
>JBKPTM010000175.1:0-3223 GCA_046765935.1 Actinomycetota bacterium
CTTCTACACGGCGCCGACGGCCATCCGAGCCTGCATCAAGTGGGGAGTGGAGTACCCGGGCAAGCACGACCTCTCGTCACTGCGCCTGCTCGGCACGGTCGGCGAGCCCATCAACCCCAAGGCGTGGCTCTGGTACTACGAGGTGATCGGCGGCGAGCGCTGCCCGATCGTGGACACGTGGTGGCAGTCCGAAACGGGCAACATCCTGATCAGCCCGCTCCCCGGCCTGATCGACGCGAAGCCCGGATCGGCGACCAAGCCATTGCCGGGCATCGAAGCGGCCGTCCTCGACGAGGAGGGCAACGAGGTCGACGGAGAGCAGGGCCTCCTCGCGCTGCGCCGTCCGTGGCCGGGCATGTTGCGCACCCTGTTCAAGGAGGACGAGCGGTTCAAGGAGACCTACTACTCGAAGTGGGACGAGACCACCTACTTCGTGGGCGACGCCGCGCGCAAGGACGAGGACGGCTACTTCTGGATCCTCGGCCGCGTGGACGACGTGGTCAACGTCTCCGGCCACCGCCTCTCCACCGCCGAGGTCGAGTCGGCAATCGTCTCCCACCCGAAGGTCGCGGAGTCGGCAGTCATCGGCATCCAGGACGAGGACACCGGTCAGGCGATCTGCGCGTTCGTCACGCTCGAGGGCGACCTCGAGGGGAACGAGGAGATCCAGAAGGAGATCAACGACCACGTCGCGCGCCGCATCTCCAAGATCGCACGGCCGAAGCGAGTCATCTGGGCCGGCGACCTGCCCAAGACGCGCTCCGGCAAGATCATGCGCCGGCTGCTCCGCGACATCGGCGAGGGACGCGAGCTCGGTGACGTCACGACCCTGCGCGACCCCACCGTGATGGAGCACCTCGACGAGAAGATGCGGGAGCACGCCGAGGAGAACTGAGCCGGGGCGGCGAGGCCCGGCGAGGCGGGGGGCGCTCAGCCCCCCGTCTGCTTTGTCCTAGCCCGCCTCGTCGAACGCCGGCCGCGCGGAGTTGACCGCGGGGCCAGACTCCACGATCTCACCGTCGATCGCCAGGTGCGGCAACCGGCGATCGAGCCAGTCCGGCAGCTTCCACGTCACGCGGTCGAGCAGCTGGAGCACGGCCGGGAGCAACAGGCTTCGGACCACGAATGCGTCCAGGAACACACCCGCGGCGAGGCTGAGCCCGAACAGCTTCAGGACCCGGTCGTCCCCGAGCGCGAAGCTCAGGAAGACGCAGACCATGATCGCCGCGGCGGCCGTGATCACCCGGCCCGTCGTGGCAACTCCACCGACCACCGCGCTGGACGAATCGCCGGTGCGCGCCCACTCCTCGCGGATCCGCGACACCAGGAACACCTCGTAGTCCATCGAGAGCCCGAAGATGATCGCGAACAGGAAGACCGGAATGAAGGCGTCGATCGGCCCGCTCGTGATCCCGAGCAGGGACCCGAACCAGCCCCACTGGAAGACCGCAACGACGACGCCCAGCGAGGCGCCGAACGAGAGCAGGTTCATCACCGCCGCCTGGATCGGGATGACCACCGACCTGAACACGACCATCAGCAGCAGTGCCGCGAGCAGCACCACCACCGCGATGAAGATCGGCAGCTTCGACGAGAGCGTGCTCACGAAGTCGACCTGATTCGCAGTCGGGCCGCCGACCAGGACGGTCGCCGATGTGTTCCGCTCGACGCCGGGCAGCACGTCGTCCCGGAGTCGGTGGACCAGATCGGTCGTTGCCTGATCCTGCGGAGCTGCATCGGAGTAGGCCGAGAACACGGCGGTCCGGCCGTTCTTGCCGTTGAGCTGCGGCTGCGAGACCGAATCAACACCGTTCGTCCCCCGCACCGCGCCCACCACTTCTTCGAGTGCGGGGGAGTCGCCGCCTCGCGGCAGCTCGGTCACGACCTGAAGCGGCCCGTTGAAGCCCGCGCCGAATCCCTCTGCGAGCAGGTCGTACGCCTGGCGCGTGGTGGTGCTCGGCGCGTTGTTCCCGGCGTCGCTCGAGCCCGTGCGCAGCGAAAGCACCGGCGTGATCAGGATCGCCATGATCGCGACGCCGGCGATCGCGGCGGGCCACGGCCGCCGCTGCACGATCTCTGCCCAGCGCGGCCAGAAGCCGTTCCGTCCGTCCGGACGCGGCTGACGACGCCGTTCGCGCCGCCCCAGACGTCCGACCCGCGGACCGAGCCAGCCCAGCAGGGCGGGGAGGAGGGTCAGCGCCGCAATCAGTGTCAAGAGCACACCCAGCGAGGCCGCGACCGCCATGCCGTTCAGGAAGCTGAGGCCGAGCGCGAACATGCCCATCAGGGCAATGATCACCGTGACGCCCGCGAACACCACGGCTCTCCCCGCGGTGTCCATGGCGGCCGCGATCGAATCCTCTAGACCCACTCCATTCCGGTAGCTCTCCCGGAAGCGCGTGAGAATGAAGAGCGCGTAGTCGATCCCCACGCCCAACCCGATCATCACCGCGAGCTCGGTGGAGACGTCCGGCAGGTTGATGAGGTGCGAGACCAAGCCGATCAGCCCAACGCCAGTGCCGAGGCCAAGCAGCGCGGTCATGATCGGCAGCCCCATCGCCACCAGCGAGCCGAACGTGATCAGCAGGATCACCACCGCGGCGAGCAACCCGACGGCGGTGGCGGTGCCCAGTGACTGCTGCTCAGCCTGCTGGATCGCCTGCCCACCGAGCTCGACCTGGAGGGAGGACGATTCCGCGGTCTGCGCGGTGTCGATCACCCGCTGCGCGTCGGCCTTGCTGACGTCGAAGCCGCGCTGGTCGAAGTTGACCTGCGCGAACGCAATCTTGCCGTCGGCCGAGACCTGACGGGCACCCGCGGCGGAGTAGGGGCTGACGACACTGGTCACATGTGGCAGCGCCGCCACCTTGGCGAGCATTGGCTGGACGCGCGCCCGGACCGCTGGATCCGTGACGCTGCCGCCGCGGGCCTTGAAGACGATCTGGTCGGTGTCGCCGGCCTGGGCGGGGAAGTCCCGCTTGAGGAGGTCCGTGGCGCGCTGCGACTCGGTGTTGCCGCTCGAGAAGTCGCTCGCGTACTTCGTCCCCACCGTGCTCGAGACCCCGATCACCGCGACGAGGGCAACGAGCCACCCGACGACGACGGTCCTCTTGTGACCCGCGCACCAGCGCGCCATCCTGGCGAGCGGTCCGCGATGCTCGATCTGTGTGGGGGTGGCGGTCATCTGGTGGCCTCCTGGACTGGCGATATAGTGGGATTTACA
>JBKPTM010000176.1:0-3621 GCA_046765935.1 Actinomycetota bacterium
GGCCCCGGCACGCACTCCTGGCCCTACTGGCAGCGCGACCTGCGCCGGGCGCTGCCGTCGATCCTGTCGACCCTGAGACAGCCCGGCTCCGGGATTTCAACCGGCGCTGTCGGGCCCTAAAGGCGATGGACGATCGGCCGATCACTGGGCACGGACGGGTGGCGTGCCCCTGCCCTATACCGATAGCGCTCTAGAAGAGAGATGCGCTCGTTTCCACGGGAAATGGAAACTGGCTGACCAGCCAGCTAGTCTGCTCGATGCTGAAGACTCCTGACGGACACTCGGCCCCGCCCGCCCGCACCAACGGCCTCGACCTGAGCGACCTCGACGCGCTCGACGTCCCCGAGCGCGAGCACTGGCAGGAGGGCCCGCCCCACGAGATCTTCAAAGAGCTCCGCGGCCGCTGCCCCGTCCACTGGTCCGAGATCCCCGAGTACCCGGACGAGGACGGCTTCTGGTCCCTGACGCGCGCCGAGCACGTTCGCGAGGTCAGCCTCGACTGGGAGACCTACTCCTCTGAGCGCGGCGGAGTCACCGGGCTCACCCACGCCGTCCCGCTCGAGCTCCAGCAGTCGATGTTCATCGGCATGGACCCGCCGAAGCACGACCGCCTCAAGATGCTCTTCCAGCGCGGCTTCACGCCGAAGCGGATCGCCGAGCACGAGGACAGGATCCGCGCCATCGTCGAGAAGGTCCTCGACGACGTCGCGCCGCGCGGCGAGTGCGACCTGGTGAGCGACGTCGCCCAGCCGGTAGTCGCGCGGGTGATCGGCAGCTTCATGGGCATCCCCGAGGAGGACGACATCGTCTGGGCCACGCTGATGAACTCGGCGCTCGGCCTCGGCGACGACGACCTCAACCCCGGCGGGCTCGATCAGATCCTCGAGCAGGACATCCCCGAGATCTTCGAGCGCTGCCGGAAGATGATCGAGGAGCGCCGCGAGAACCCCACGGACGATCTGACCAGCGTCCTCGTCAACGCCGAGATCGACGGCGAGAAGCTCGAGGAGCACGAGATCGTGATGGGGTTCTTCCTCCTCGTCGCCGCCGGCAACGACTCCACCAAGGCGACCTATACGAGCGGGATGCGCGCGCTGCTCCAGCATCCCGACCAGATGAAGATGCTCGTCGACGACCCCTCGCTGGTCGCCGGCGCCGTCGAGGAGTGCCTGCGCATGTACCCCGCCTTCGCCCACTTCCGCCGCACGGCCACCCGCGACACGGAGATCGCCGGCCAGCCGGTCAAGGAGGGCGAGAAGGTGGTCATGTGGTACGTCTCGACCAACCGCGACGAGGACGTCTACGAGGATCCGGACGCCTTCAACGTCCACCGCAACCCCGAGCACCAGGCCTTCGGCGCAGGCGGGCGGCACTTCTGCCTGGGCGCGGCGCTCGCCCGGCTCGAGCTGCGGATCCTGTTCGAGGAGACGCTGAAGCGCTTCCCGGAGATGGAGCTCGCGGGGGAGCCGCAGCCGGCCATCTCGGCCTTCCTCAACCAGCTGAAGACGCTGCCGGTCCGCTGGCCGACGGCTAGTAGCTGAGGCGCGCGAGCTGCTCCGAGGACGGGGCGGGGCTGCGGCTGCGGTCCGGTTGCCAAACGGCTGTCGCGACGGCCGCGAGGAGGACCGTTGCGACGCCGGAAGCGGTGAGCGTCCAGGCGGCGCCGATGCCGGCGACGATCGGGCCGCCGATCGCCGTGCCGAGCGGGGCGGCGACGATCACCGCGGCGCTGCGGGCGGCGAGAACGCTCGGCAGGTTCGCCGTCGAGGTGACCGACTGGAACAGCGCGTAGGTGAGGGGGATGAACGGGCCGTAGACCAGGCCTCCGAGCGCGAAGTAGACGAGCGTGATCCCGACCGGCGCGAACGCGAAGGGAACCAGGCAGGCGCCCCAGCCGGCCACGATCAGAAGAGTGATACGACGGGTGGCGCGGCTGCGAAGCGCCCCCACGAGGAGGGTGGAGACGAGGGCGCCGATCCCGAAGCTCACCCAGTAGGCGCCGAGCAGTCCGGCATGCGCGCCCAGATCGTGAGCGACGTAGACCGGAAGGGCGTCCTCGACGGGCCCGTAGAGGAAGAAGAACAACCAGGTGAGGACGATCAGGCCCAGCAGGTCGTTTCGGCGGAGGAGCCGGAAGCCGGACTCCGCCGCGCGAGTATCGACCGGCTGCTGCCCCGCCGGAGCATCCGTGTGCGTCCGCCAGGCCTGGACGCCCAAGAACGCGAAGGTGGCGGCGTCGAAACCGAGCACCCAGGCGGGCGCGATTCGGGCAAGGAGCAGTCCAGCCGCTGCCGGTCCGACGATCGTCGCGAGCCAGACCTGCGCTGTGGCGAGCGAGTTGGCAGCAAGGCGTCCGTCCTCACCTCCGAGTTGAGCGAGCATCGTGTACTGACCCGCCCGGCCCCAGCTGGTCAGGAGTGAGGAGCCGGCGAGGAGTGCGACATACGAGGGAGGCGAGAGCGCCCCCGTCGCCGCGAGCACGACCGCCGTGCCGAGGAACCCCGTGCGCAGCAGGCAATCGGAGAGGACGAGCGCCCGCGCAGGGCGGTGGCGGAGGTACCTGCCGAAGGCGAGCGCTCCGACCGCGCCCGGGAGGGTGTAAGCCGCAAGGGCGAGCCCGACGAAGAGGCCGAGCTCGCCCGCGGGCGCAGTTTGGACCGCGAGCCACGCGATCGTGACGATGCTCATCCCGTCGCCGAGCGACGAGACGCCGAGGCCCGAGAACAGGCGCCTCGCGCGACGGTCTCGTAGCAGCGCTCTGTACGTCCGCGGAATCACGGGATCGCCTGGCGTCGGCCTGGGTCAGACCTCAGCTCACGGCCTTCTTCACGAGCGCCGTGATCCGCTTCTCCTCGGTGGCGGTCAGCTTCTTCAGCGCGAAGGAGGTCGGCCACATGTTTCCCTCGTCGAGGTTCGCCGCGTCGTTGAAGCCGACCGTCGCGTATCTCGCCTTGAACTTGCTCGCGCCCTGGAAGAAGCAGAGGACCTTGCCGTCCTTGGCATAGGCGGGCATCCCGTACCAGGTCCGCGGCATGAGGCCCGGCGCGCTCTTCTTGATGAGCGCATGGAGCCGCTTCGCCATGGCGCGGTCCGATGGGGGCATCGCGGCGATGCTCGCGAGCAGATCCGCTTCTCCGGCCGCCTTGTCCTTCTTCCAGCGCTCCTCCGCCTTCAGCTCCTTGGCGCGCTCCTTCATCGCAGCTCGCTCCTCGGCGGTGAATCCCTTGGATTTCCGGCTGCTGGCGGTGCGCTTGGTGGACTTCCGCTGTTCCTTCGTTGGGCTCATTGGAACCTCCTCAACGGCTCACGGTCGTTTGCTGGCCGAATCATTTGTATCACAAATTATTGGATTGGCAAACGTAATTGTGCAAAGATTGCATGATCGAAGCCAGCATCGCCGCCGATACCGAGGTAGCCGAGTTCGCCGGTCAGCTTTTCTTCCGGCTCTGGCGGGCGTCGCACGAGCGCACTGCGATGGCGCTCGAGTCCCTCGACATGACTCCGGCTCAATTCGGCGTCCTCAACCTGCTCGCCGCTCGCGATGGCGCGATCCAGCAGGAGATCGGCGCGGCGATGGGCATCGATCCGAGCACGATGGTCTCACTGATCGACGAGCTCGAA
>JBKPTM010000177.1:0-4416 GCA_046765935.1 Actinomycetota bacterium
CTCGCCCGAGAGGTTCACCTCGACCAGGACCTCGGTGTCGTCCTGCGCGTGCTTGCCGAGCTGCTCGAGCACGGAATCGGATGCGACCGAGTGGATCAGGCGGACCAGCGGCAGGATCCGCTTCAGCTTGCGGCTCTGCACATTGCCGATGAAGTCCCAGGTGAAGCTCTCGCGCCAGCGCTCCTGCTTCTCCTCGAGGTCCTGTAGGCGATTCTCGCCGACCAGTTCGATCCCGGCCTCGGCCAGCGCGTCCATGTCCTCGCTGGGCACGTATTTGGTGGCCGCGAGGATCTCCACGTCGGGACCGGTGTGCTCGCGGATCCCCTCGAGGTTTGTGCGGATTTGCGCCGGATCCAGGTTCGTGACGGGTTCCACCATGGCTAGCTCATCCAGGCGAGTCCGGCCTGGCGCCCGGTCCGCGCACCATCGCGGCGGTGGGAGTAGAAGAGCTCGGGATTGCAGCTCGTGCAGAGGCCGGAGGACTCGATCGTGCTGACGCCGGCCCGCTCCAGCAGCGCGGTAGCCACCGCGGTGAGATCCAGCATCCGGCCGCACGCGACCCCGTCCAGGTCCTCGAACGCCGCAAGCACCTCCTCGCCGACCTCGTAACAGCACGGTCCGATCCCCGGCCCGACCGCGGCGGCGTCAGCCTCCACGGCGCCGGCAGCCTCGCCGACGATGCCTCCGGCGAGCCCGCGCCAGCCGCAGTGCGCCATCGCGACTCCGCTCGCCCCCACCATCGCGACGGGAAGGCAGTCCGCCACCATCACCAGCGGCGTGAGCTCGGGGTTCGAGGTCACCTGGCCGTCGACCTCGTCCGGGCTGTACGTGACGTCCGCATAGACGCGTGGATTCTGGGGCTCCTCGTGCCGCCGCAGCTTCGTGCCGTGGGCCTGGCGACCCATCACCACGCCCGCTGGATCGCGCCCGACCGCGGCGGCGAGGCGGCGGCGGTTCTCACTCACATGCCCCGGATCGTCGCCGGTCAGGATCGCCACGTTGAGCTTCTCGTACGGTGGCTCGCTTACCCCTCCGATGCGGGTCGAGAACGCCGCCCGGGCGCCGGGCAGCTCCGCCTCGAGCCAGCGCACTCCTTCGCGATCGCGCCACTCCACCCGGGGCAGGCTAAATCAGCCGTGTCCGCGGCCAGAGAGCGTCAGGCCTGACGCTCGAGCTTGACCTCGCAGTTGTCGATGCTGGCGCGGGTACCCGGCGTCTCGCTGGGATCCATCGCCTCGAGGACCTCGGCGCCCTTGCGCATGTCCTCCTCACTCGCGAAGTACCCGATGAAGAGCGCAGTGCCCTGGGACTCGTCGACCAGCAGCTGGAAGCCGGTCGATGGCACGCCCTCGGGCGGCCCCTCTTCCTGACTGATTCGCTCCTGGATCTCGGCGATCCGATCGGACGTGACGTCGGTGAAGCGGACTGCGCGGGCGTACATGGTCTCCTCCTCCTTAGGGAGCCCGATCCTATTCCGGGATCTCGCTCCTGGCTACCGCCAATGCGATGCGCAGCTCCTCCTCGCGACCCGAGATCTCGCCGTCGAGCTTGCCCGAGAGGGCGGCCTCGAGGCCACGGCCGATGTCGGGGCCCTCCGGGATCCCCTCCGCGAGCAGGTCGTCGCCGGTGATCTCGAGCCGGACATGGCGCCACTCCGCTGCGTAGCGATCGAGCCACTCCGCCCCGAGGGCGCGCGCGACGAGCAGCTGAGCGGGGTCCCAGGTCGCGGCGAGGCGCACACCCTCCGAGGGTCGCTCGGGCGTCGCGGCGGCGAGCTCGCGGATCTGGGGCAGCGGCCGGACGATCGCGAGCATCACGGCGAGCTCGCGATCGACCCAACCCGACCAGGCTGGCGATGAGGCGACCCGGGCCACCTCCGCAACCCGGTCCGGCGCCTGCGGATCGAGGCTCGGCAAGACCCCCCACTGCGCGATCAGCCGCAGTGCCGCCGCCGGATCCTCCTCCTCCGCGATGTGGCGCAGCTCGTTGTCGATCCGGTCCTCGGACACGGTCGAGAGATCGGCGTCACGGAGCAACTCGGCGGTCTTCGGTTCGAGCTCGAAGCCGAAGCGAGCCGCGTAGCGCGCGGCGCGCAGTGCCCTCGTGGGGTCGTCAACGAACGAGCCCTTGTGCAGCACCCGCAGTAGACCCGCCCGGAGGTCATCCACACCGCCGTGGGGGTCGATCAGCTGCCGATCGCCTGCGAGCGGATGGGCCATCGCGTTGATGCTGAAGTCCCGGCGCGCGAGGTCCTCGGCGATCGAGGCGGGCGTGACCTCCGGCAGCGCCCCGGGTCGCGGATAGCTCTCCGCCCGGGTCTGGGCGACGTCGATCTTGAGATCGCCCTGCTCGATTCGGCCCGTGAGAAAGAGCGCGTCGCGCTCGAAGCTGAAGCCGGGCAGATCGGTGAGCGCGGCGGCGTCGCCGTCTATCGCCACGTCCAGGTCGGCCACCTCACGGCCGAGCAGCAGATCGCGCACCACACCGCCGACGAGGTACGACGGCACCCGCTCCGCGATTTGGCGCAGCTGATCGATCGTGGGCAGGGAGTCGACCTGCTCTCCCAGCCGGGCTGGGTCGATGTCCCTTGAGCCGGGCATTACCGGCTTTCCTACCATGCTCCGCGATCCAAGCGCTCTGGAAGAACATCCGAGACCTCGCGAAGAACCTCTGGGCCAACCACCGGTGGGTCACGATCGGGACCGCCGCAGGCCTTTGCGCGGTCGTCATCGCACTGGTTGCCTACCTGGCGCTGAAGAGGCCCGGCGACAAGGCCTGCCAGGCCCCGTGCACGATCACCGCGACCACGCCGGCGCCCGTCAGCGGCCTCACGGACTGGCCGATCTACGGGCTCAACCCCCAGCACACCCGCTACCTCGACGCCCCCGACGTAAAGCCGCCCTTCTCGATCCGCTGGCGCTTCAAGGGCCGCAACCTGCTCGAGTACTCGCCCGTCCTCGTCGGCAACCAGATCTTCGGGGTCAACAACAACGGGCTGGCCTTCGCCTTGAAGGCGAGCAGCGGCAAGGCGCGCTGGAAGCAGCAGATCGCCCACCTGAACGCCTCCTCCCCCACCTACAACGACCACGTGATCTACGTGTCGAATCTGGAGCCCGGCCAGGTGGTCGCGCTGGCTCAGGGCGATGGTCACGTCCTCTGGAAGCACCCGTTGCCCGGCCGGAGCGAGTCCTCGCCACTGGTCGTCGGGAACAAGGTGCTCGTCGGCTGCGAGTGCAACACGGTCTTCGCGCTCGACAAGGCGACGGGCAAGACGATCTGGGAGCGGCACGTGAACGGGGCCGTGAAGGCGGCGCCCGCCTATGAGAACGGGATCGTCTACATCGGCGACTACAGCGGTGAGATGAACGCGATCCGGGTCGGGGACGGTTCGATCAAGTGGCAGACGGGCTCCCAGGGATCGGGCTTCGGCCGCTCGGGCCGCTTCTACGCTGCGGCGACGGTCGCATTCGGGCGGGTCTACGCAGGTAACGCCGACGGGCGCATGTACAGCTTCGACCAGCGGACCGGGGACCTGGTCTGGAGCCACTCGACTGGGAACTACGTCTACGCGGCCGCCATCGCCGCGCGCACGCCGGACACCGAGCCCACCATTTACTTCGGCTCCTACGACGGGACGTTCTACGCGCTCGACGCGCGCAACGGCGATGAGCGCTGGAGCGTTCCCGACCTCGGCGCGATCTCCGGCGCGGCGAGCCTGGTCGGCGACGTCGCCTACGTGGCGGATCTGAAGACGACCTCGACCTACGGCTTCGACGTCCGCAACGGGCACAAGGTCTTCCAGTACACCGACGGCGCCTACAACCCGGTGATCTCCAACGGAAGGGAGATCTTCCTCACCGGCTACAAGACGCTCTACGCGCTGCGGCCCGGCACCGGCCCGGCCCAGGACGGGATGCTCCAGAAGCAACCGAAGGCGCCGCCCGCGACCGGCCAGCCACCGGCCGGCAAGAACAAGAAGCCGGCGAAGAAGTCCTAGCTCGCGCGGACCGGGATCCCGGCGCGCTCCAGCTCCCGCTTGGCCTCGGCGATCGTGTGCTGCCCGTAGTGGAAGATCGAGGCGCAGAGGACGGCGTCGGCATGCCCCGCCCGGATTGCCTCCACCAGATGGTCGAGCTCGCCGGCGCCACCCGAGGCGATCACCGGCACGCTCACCGCCTCGGCCACGAAACGGGTGAGCTCGAGGTCGTAGCCGTCCGTAGTCCCGTCGCGGTCCATGCTGGTGAGGAGGACCTCGCCCGCCCCGAGCTCGGTCGCCTCCCGAGCCCAGGCGATGGCCTCGCGGCCCTCGACCCGGGTCCGTCCGCCGTGGGTGTAGACGTCCCACTCCGCATCGCCGAAGTAGCCCGGCGGCGCCTGGCAGGTGTCGGACTCCTCCCCCGCGCCGCGCCGCTTCGC
>JBKPTM010000178.1:0-2736 GCA_046765935.1 Actinomycetota bacterium
CGAACACGTCGGTCTGGTAGTCCGTCGGCTGGTCGCCGTAGAAGGTGATGCGCGGCGTCCCGGCGTACGACGTCTTCTCGATCAGGTTGTAATCGAAGTAGAGCGCGTCCTCCGAGACCTTCCCGTACCACTCGTTCCAGCCCGGCGGCACCGGCAGCGTCCCATCAACCAGCGAGTAGCCGTTCAGGTACTTGCCGATGTGGATGTTGTAGTAGCCGGCGTCGTGCAGCCAGACCGGCAGGTCACTGGACTCGTGCGATCGGAACCTGAACCAGCTCCCGTTAGGCGGGAAGTTGCCGCGCACGCCGTGGTTGTGCATGTACTGGCCGGTCAGCATCGTTGCCCGGGACGGGCAGCAGAGCGGGAACGAGGCATACGCCTCGTTGAAGGTGGTGCCCTGCGCGCCAATCAGCGACTCGACGTTCGGCATGCCCGCCAGCTCGCTCGACGTCATGTCGTCGGTGAGGATGAAGACGACGTTCGCGCCAGAGGCCGCGCCGCGCGCCTGCGAGGTCGCCAGCACCCCCGCCGCGAGCGCGAGCAGGCCCACCGCCGAGGCGATGAAGGTTCGGGCGTGCCTGCGTGTTGGGCGTGGAAGCAGCTGCATGCGTGGGCGTCGAGATGAGGCGGGCGACCTGCCCGTAGAACCGTCCCGCGGCCGACGAGTTTCGCAGTCGTCAGGGCCGGAAAATTCCGTCCGAGTCTCGGGCGAACATACGTTCGTATGAATGAGGTTCGGCGCTGCGGTCGTTGCGGCGTGCTGAAGCCCATTGATCAATTCGCCTGGCGCCGCAAAGCGGAAGCGCCAACGGGACAACATGTGCGCTCCCTGTCGCTCGGAGTATGGGCGCGAGCACTATCGCGCCAATCGGCAGAGATATATCGATGCTGAGGCTCAGCGCAAGCGAGCGCGCGCCGAGAGCCGGACGAGATGGCTGATCGAGTACTTCCGGAGCCATCCGTGCGTCGACTGCGGCGAGCCCGATCCAATCGTCCTCGAGTTCGACCACCTGAGAGACAAGCTCTTCGAGGTCATGAGGCAGTTCGCCAGCCGCAACTGGCAGGAGATCCTCGATGAGATCGAGAAGTGCGATGTCGTCTGCGCAAACTGTCACAAGCACAGAACAGCCCATCGGAGCAAGTCACTTCGGTTTG
The DNA here is from genome assembly GCA_046765935.1 of Actinomycetota bacterium. Classification (GTDB taxonomy): domain Bacteria; phylum Actinomycetota; class Thermoleophilia; order Solirubrobacterales; family 70-9; genus DASUPK01. Next base: position 1,156 of record JBKPTM010000178.1, read on the forward strand.
TGCTGACGCAGGGCGATGACGCACTCGAAGGGCAGGAGCCCACGAACCTATAATCGGAGGCTCTCGCGGGCGAGGTGTAATTGGTTGCATTCGACCCTTCCAAGGTCGCGGAGCCGGTTCAAGTCCGGTCGCCCGCTCTCGGCGTAGGATGAGCCGACATAGGCAGCTCCGCGGAGTCGCCGACTACACCCCTCGGGGCGTGGCGCAGTCTGGTAGCGCATTCGGCTGGGGGCCGAAAGGTCGCTGGTTCAAATCCAGTCGCCCCGACTGAGAGAAGCCCTCGCTTACTGCGGGGACTTCTTGTTGTCCGTCTGGCGCTAGGAGGCTGCAGCCGGCGGGTTCAGGTGACGGGTGTTACGCGGGAACCGCGCTCCGAGCGGCGTCGGGCAGCGCCGAGTCGAGCTGTCGGCGGGAACTTATGCCGAGCTTGCTGAATACCTTGCGCAGGTGCCACTCGACGGTGCGGGGGCTGAGGAAGAGCTGCGCGCCAATCTCCGGATTCGTGTGGCCCTCGGCCGCCAGGCGCGCGATTTGCGCCTCCTGTGCGGTCAGCTCGTCTCGCGTCTCGACGGTGCGCCTGCGCACCTTCTCGCCGGTGGCGCCGAGTTCGTGCCGGGTTCGCTCGACGAAGGACTCGGCGCCCATCAAGACGAAGGCGTCGTGCGCAGTCCGCAGGTGCTCCCGGCTGTCAACGCGGCGGTTCTCCCGCCGCAACCACTCGCCGTAGAGAAGATGACTGCGGGCGAGCTCCGGTCGGAGCCGGGTGCGTCCTAGGCAATCGATCGCCTGTCGGTAGAGGGACTCAGCCTCCTCGCCTTCGCTCAGCAACGCGCGGCATCTCGCCTGGACTCCCAACGCCCAGTCGGTTCCGCTCGTTTCCGTCTGCTCCCTTAGTCGGTCAAGGGCGTCGACAGCGAGCTCGGGGGCCCCACATCGGCAGGCGGCCTCGATCAACTCGGGGAGTGCCCAGGAGGCGACGAAGAGCTCTGGCGTGTCCTCGCTCGCTTGGATCGCGGACGCGAGCGCCTTCTCGTAATGGCCGAGGCCGTTGTTGAGGACAGCGTTCGCCCAATGCGCGTACTGAACCGCGGTCCCCTGGCCGCCTGCGGTCGCCTCCGTGATTGTTGCCTCGATCAGATTCGTGGCGTCGGCCTCCGGTCCGCGGAAGGCGGCCAGGACAAGCGCGGCATATGGGGCGACCCGTGCGCCCGTCGCGCCGGTGACCGCGTCGGCCTCCGCGACGAGAAGCGCAGCGCTCGCGAAGTCGCCGCCCAAGGAAACGGCCTGACCAAGCACGTTGACGCCGACGGCCAAGACCTCGAGCGCACCCGACTCCCGCGCGAGCTCCACCTCGCGGGTTGCGAGCGCGAGACAGGTGTCGTAATCCCACGCAAAGACGGCCGCGGCAGTCGCGAGCCAGCCCCAGCGCAGCACCTCCTCGACTGAGACCTCGCTTCCGGCAAAGGCCGACGCCGCGCGCTGCAGCACCGGCTCGGCGTGCGGCCGTCCCTCGGTGAATACCTGCGCGAAGCCATCCAGCAACAGGTCGCATGGGCGTGGTGGCTCGGTGGAGTGGGGGGC
>JBKPTM010000179.1:0-4211 GCA_046765935.1 Actinomycetota bacterium
GTGACCTACGACGACCCCACGCACGTGACCCTCGACCTCGATACCAGCGCAGCGACGAGTGGCCCGGCCGACGTGACGATCACGAACCCCGACGGGCAGTCGGTCACCGCAACAGGTCTGATCACCGTCGACACTCCGGCAACCGGGCCGACCACGCCATGCCTGGACGGCACGACGCCCGACTCCCCGGCCAACGAGAACGATCCGAAGATCTTCGGCCGCGCCGACGCCGGCTCGACGGTGACCCTCTACACGGACCAAGACTGCGCGACGGGCACGGAGGTCGGGAGCGGCACGGCGACCGACTTCGCGGCCCCCGGCATCCAGGTGGATTCGGTGCCGGATAACTCCAGCACCACCTACTACGCGAAGGTGACCGATGGCTCGAGCAATGAGTCCGCGTGCTCGTCGACGCTCGGTACGGCAGAGGCGTCCGAGACATATGTGGAGGACTCGATCCCGCCCGTCCCGAGCGTCGATGGTGGCCCGAGCGGCTTGACCAACGACCGCACGCCGACCTTCTCCTTCAGCGCCACGGATCCGGCGCAGCCGATCGGCTTCGAATGCTCGATCGACAACGGCACGCCGAACTACGGGACCTGCTCCGGACCGGGCGATACGCACACGCCGCCAAGCCCGCTGAGCGACGGCCCCTACACCTTCCGGGTGAAGGCGACCGATGCCGCGGGGAACTCCGCCGAGGCCACCCGATCCTTCCAGGTCGACGCGACGCCGCCGTCCGTGAGCATCGAGAACGGGCCGAGCGGGATAACGAGCGACCAGTCACCGACCTTCACCTTCACCGGGACCGACGCGGTCGGGCCGCTCTCGTTCCAGTGCTCGATCGACAGCGGAACGGCGAGCTTCCGCGGATGCTCCGGTCCCGGGAACAGCGACAAGCCCTCGAGCCCCCTGGGCTTCGGCTCCCACGTGTTCCGGGTCCGGGGCACGGATGGCGCCGGGAACACCGCGGTGGCCACCCGCTCCTTCTCGGTCAAGGGGCCACCGGAGACGACCATCACCAAGGGGCCGAAGAAGACCCGGAAGCTCCGGCCGAAGTTCAAGTTCACGTCGACCGATTCGGACGCGACGTTCGAGTGCAAGCTCGACAAGGGCCAGTTCGCCTCCTGCGCGTCTCCCTTCAGGACGCCGAAGCTCAAACCCGGAAAGCACAAGCTGAAGGTGAGGGCGATCGGCGCCGGCGGGACCGACGGGACCCCGGCGGTCCGGAAGTTCCGCGTCCTGCCGCCGGCCTGAGGAAATCGGGGCGCCCGGATTTGAACCGGGGACCTCACCGACCCGAACGGTGCGCGCTACCAGGCTGCGCCACGCCCCGAGAGGCAAGAGGATAGGCGTTTGCGTCAGCCAAGCTGGACCAGGACGACGCCCGTCAGGAGCAGCATCACGCCCGCGAGCCTCACCCGCGAAATCGCCCGTCGCGGCAGCCGCAGCAAGCCGTAGCGATCGACCAGCAGTGAGGCGAGCTGCTGGCCGGCGACGGTCAACGCGATCGTCGGCGCGACGCCGATCTTCGGGATCAGCACGAAGACCGAGGTCACGTAGGTGGCGCCGACGAGGCCTCCGAGCCAGCCCCACCAGGGCAGAGCCCCGAGCCCGTCCATGCGAGGGCGCGGCGCGCGCGCGAGGGTGAGCGCGAGGATCACGGCGATCGCCATCGCCGCGGTGGCGATGACGAACGAGAAGGTGCCGGCGGCGAGCGGTTGGTCGAGGTCCGCTCGAAGCTGGGCGTTGATCGCACCCTGGAGCGGCAGCACTGCGCCCGCGGCCAGCCCCAGGGCGATCCAGCCGAGCCGTTCGCGCACGGCGCTCTCGAGTGCGCCCGCATCCGTCTGCGCCCGCACGATCAGGAAGGCCGCGACGATCACCGCCGCCGTTCCGGCGATCGCGGCCAGATCGAAGGGCTGGCGCTCGACGCCCAGCCACCCGAAGCCGTCGAGCACCACGGAGGCGAGCATCTGGCCGGCGATGAAGAGGCCGACGGAGACGACCGCTCCAAGTCTGGGGAAGAGCAGGATCCCCGCCGTGATGTAGATCGCGGAGCCGACCCCGCCGATCAGGTGCCAGGCGCGGGCGTGGTCGAGGACGCCGAAAGCGCCGAGGGCGCCCGCGGGCAGGGCGACGGCGAACAGGATCGCCGCGCCGATGCCGAGCTGAAGAGTGGAGGCGCCGAACGGACTCCCAACCGCGGCGCTGAGCTGGACGTTCGCAGCCGCCTGGACGGCGAGCAGGCTCCCGACGAAGAGGAGGAAGGGGATGGCGAAGGTCTCCATGATTGCTCCTAAGTGAGAGTGAAGTACCAGTTACACTCAGTGTAGCCAACCGAGATTGCCGTCTCACTTACGTGAGAGAATCCCGGGGTGGCTGCGGAAGCCCGCACGTCCGATGCCCTGCCGCTCGCCGGTCAGCGACCCGAGCGGGCCGACGCGGCGCGGAACCGCGAGCGGATCATCGGGGCCGCCCGGAAGTTGATCGCCCGCAAGGGGGTGCGGGAGATCACCCTCGATGACGTGGCGAAGGAGGCCGGCCTGGGGCGTGCCACGCTCTATCGGCGCTTCCCCGATCGATCCGCCCTGATGCTCGCGTTGCTGGACGACCATGAGCGGGAGCTGCAGGACCGGATCCTCGAGGGAGATCCGCCGCTCGGTCCCGGCGCGTCCCCGGGACGGCGGCTGATGGCTTTCGCCGAGGCCCTCCTCGATCTCACACTCGAGCACCTGGAGCTGTTGCTCGGCTCGGAGACCACGGCGCCGCTCGCCCGCCTGCACACCGGGGCCTACGCGGTCTGGCACCTTCACCTCGCCGGGCTTCTCCGTGAGCTCCGCCCAGAGGCGGATGCCGATGTGCTCGCGGACCTCATCCTCGCCCTGTACGACGCCGAGCTGCAGCGCTTCCTCGCCGACGAGCGGGAGGTCTCCTCGGTCAGGACGCTGCTGCTCGACTCGGTGCGCCGCCTCGCGGGCATTCGCCGCTCCGCGAGTGACTGAGCGGCCGCCGCCGCGCTGGATAGCTTTGACCGGTGCCCGATGGTGCTCGCCAGCCCGACGGTTTTCGCGTCCTGTCGATCGACGGCGGTGGGATTCGCGGCCTGATCGCGGCGCGTGTGATCGCACGGCTCGAGGAGCTGATCTGCGCCGAGGCCGGCGGGGAGCGGCGGCTGGCCGACTGCTTCCACATGATCGCCGGAACTTCGACCGGTGGCCTGCTCGCGCTCGGCCTCACCGTCCCCGATCCGGGCAATCCGGGCAGGCCGCGGCTGAGCGGCCGCGACCTGGTCGACCTGTACATGACGGAGGGCCCGCGGATCTTCGGCGACACCCTCCACAAGGTGCTCAGCCTCGGGGGGTGGATCGCGCCCAAGCACTCACCGGCGCGGCTCGCACAGGCGATGCGCGACCGGTTCGGAGAGGCCAGGCTCCGCGACGCCCTGCGCGAGCTGATCGTCAGCTCCTACGACATGGCGGAGCCCGGGCCGCATTTCTTCAAGCGCTGGCGAGCACGCGAGTCGGATGATCGCGATGCGCCGATGGTCGACGTCGGGCTCTCCACGGCCGCCGCGCCCACCTACTTCCCCTCCCACGGCCTGGGTGACCGGGCGCTGGTGGATGGCGGCCTGTTCGCCGCCAACCCGTCGGTCGCAGCGGTGGTCGAGGCGCTGAAGCGACGCGATGAGGAACCCCATGACCTGAGTCCCCACGACCTGCTCCTCGTCTCGCTCGGCACCGGCCAGCACGAGACGGGTCATCCCCAATCGCAGGTCCGCCGTTGGGGACGGATCGGCTGGATCCTGCCGCGGCGCCAGGATCCCGCTCTGATCGCCGCCTTTCTCGATGGGCAGTCCGATGCCGCCGACCACTGGGCGGAGATCCTGCTCAACCACGAGCCCGGTCGCGCGCTGATCGACCCGGCGGTCCGCGGCGTCGGACCTCGCTATTACCGCTTCCAGACGACGCTCTCGGCGAGCACCCCACTGGACGATGCCCGGCCGCGCGCGCTCGCGCAGCTCAATGACGCGGCGGACCGGCTGCTCGCCGAGCAGGACGAGCGCCTGCAGGAGGTCGCCCGCCGGCTGGCACTCGGCTCGCCGCTGCCGGACTAGCTCTTCTCGGGCTCGGGACGCGCCTCGGGCTTGGGCCCGTGATCCCCGCCCGCGCTGGGCAGCAGGTAGCGAACGCCCAGCATGCAGAGCAGCA
>JBKPTM010000180.1:0-2303 GCA_046765935.1 Actinomycetota bacterium
GTCGTTGTCCAACTTGACGCGGAACATCGTATTGGGCAGCGCCTCGGTGATCTCGCCCTCCATCTCGATTTTCTCTTCCTTCGCCATCTGCGCCGGGCAGGGTAGCGACTCGTGTTACTTGCCCTCGAACGTGGCCTTGCCAGGCCCTTCCTTGAGGAAGCTCGCTACGGCGTTCTTCAGGTCCTCCGAGGCGAAGAGCTCCGCGAAGACGTCGGGAGTGACCCGGTCCGCCTCCTCCACCCCGCCCGCGCGGTAGGCGCGGATGATCCGCTTGGTCGCGCCGTGGGCGATGGTCGGCCCGTCGGCCAGACGGTGCGCGAACTTCATCCCCTTCTCGAGCAGCTCGTCGTCCTCGACGACGCGGCTGACGACGTTCCAGCGCTCGAGCGTGGCGGCGTCGTAGAGCCCGCCGCTCATCACGAACTCGGCGGCCCGCGCCGGGCCGGCGCGCTCGGCCATCCGCTGAGTCCCGCCCGCGCCGGGCGTGAGGCCGACGACCGCCTCGACCAGCCCGAAGCGCGCCGATTCGCTCGCCCAGATCACGTCACAGCCCAGGGAGATCTCGAGGCCGGCCGTGAGGCAGAGCCCATGGACCAGCGCGATCGTCGGGATCGGCAGCTGCTCGATCCGCTGCACCACCGGGATCAGCGAGCCGAAGGAGTCGGACGCGCCGCCCTCCTCGACCACCCGCTGAAAGCTGTGCACGTCGACCCCACCCGTGAAGATGTCGCCCTCGGCGCGCCAGACCAGCGCGCGGGCGTCGGAGCCCTCGACCTCCTCGATGCAGGAGACGAGCGCGCCCCAGGCGTCGTCGCCGAACAGGTTGAGCGGCGGATTGGAGAGGATGATCGAGGCGACGTTCCCGTCGCGCTCGAGACGGATCGGCGCGGTCTTTGTCTCTGTCTCAGCCATTCTTTCCTCGCAGTCTCTGGGCTACCCGGGCGATCTCATCGGAGTCCCCCGGCTCGGGGACCCAGGGGAGCTTGAGCGGATCATCCTCGTAGCGGGGCACGACGTGTATGTGGAAGTGGAAGACCGTCTGCCAGGCCGCGGCGCCACAAGCGTTGATCAGATTGATCCCGTCGGCGCCGAGGACGTCCTTCATCCGCCTCGACAGCCGCTGCGCGGCGAGGATCGTCGCGGTCAGGTCCTGCTCGCCGATCTCCATCAGGTCGGCGGAGTGCTCCCGCGGCACGACCAGCGCGTGCCCGGACGTCGCGGGGTTGATGTCCATGAAGGCGACGGTGCGCTCGTCGGAGTCGATCGTCTCGCTCGGAATCGACCCAGCGACGATCCCGCAGAACAGGCAGTCCGGATCTTGCGCCATCTGCGGCGGCAGGCTATCGACCGCACAAAGAGGAGCGGCCCGTAGGGGCGGGCCGCTCCTCTCGCATCCGACTCCGGCTGTGAGTTACGGACCGGCCGGCGCGATCGCGATCGGACCGCTGTCGCCGGTGATCTGCAGGCAGTCGAAGCGCCGGCCCTTCTTGGCCTTCTGACCCTTCTTCTTGCTGCCGACCTTCCTGGTCACCTGATCGACGGTGGCGCGCAAAACGACGCTGGCCGTCGGCGGGTTGGTGTCCGTCGGCTTGGGCAGGACCACCGTGTACTTGCCGCTCGACCCGGTGGTCGTCATCCCTACCTCGGGCCCGACGGTGGTGCCGTTCACGTACGAGAAGTGAACGGTCCTGCCCTTCTTGCAGCTGCTGTTGCTGGTCACGCGGCCGCTCGCCGTGACGCTGGTGGTCGTCGCGTCGACGGTGGTCGGCGTGACGCTCACGCTGACGGTCCCGCCCACCGGCTTGGCGCTCTTCACGCCCAGCGCACTGGGCACGGCAACCACCGCGATCGCCGTCGCGCAGATCGCGCAGGCGCTCATCAGCTTCTTCATCTCGGTCTCAACTCCCTTTCGATCAAACGGGTTGCTCCTCGGCTCTGCCTCGGAGCACCCTCGCATGGACACGCTTCACCCTCGGAAGCGGCTCGAGACCCGCCCGGGTTACGGGCCCTCGGACCCCATGGACAACTGGCTAGATCAGCTGCCTGGCACGCCGGAGGGCCTCGTCGCGTCCGGTGATCTCGCCCGTGAACGACTCGGCGCGTAGCTCCTCCAGCACCCGCCCGACCTCGGGCCCGGGTGCGAGGCCGAGCTCGCTTGCCAGCTCGTCCCCGGAGAGCGGAGGCCGCGGCGGGCCGTCGCGATGCCAGACGAGGGCCTCGCTGAGCATCTCCCGCGCGAGATCGAGGTGCGCCTCGACCATCTCGGGGCTCGCAAGGGGGCCCTCACCCCGCGCGGCGAGCCG
>JBKPTM010000181.1:0-3465 GCA_046765935.1 Actinomycetota bacterium
GGATCGAGTTCAGCGGAACCGTGGTCCGCGCCAACCCCGTCGCCCAGAGCTACACGGTCTCGACCGGCACGGGGCTGGTGTCCATCCACGCCGACACTCTGCCGAAGGTCGGCGACCAGGTGGAGAGCACGGTGCGCAAGCTCAACAACGGCACCTACGCCGAGAGCGCCACCCGCAACCCGGTCGGGACCGCCGACGTGGCGAGCTTCCAGGGAACGGTCACCTATTGCGCCGATCTCGAGCACCCCGCGGCGGCGTGCGATGGCGGCAATCCGACCGATCACTATGTCTACGCCGTTTCCTCCCTCGGCGCATCGGTGCTGGTGAGCTGGCCGCATACGGCCTCGGCTCCTCCGCCGCCTGTGGGCTCCAGGGTCCAGGTCGCCGTCAGCATCGGCGAGGCCTTCAAGCCGATCGAGCCGCTGGACTCGACTGATTGGGCCTCGTACAGCGACTGCAATCCGTCCGGGGGCGAGCAGTTCGGGGTGCCCACGCAGACGGACACGGTCCCGGAGCTCACCCAGACCTCGATCACCCCATCGGGGCCCGCCACCAGCGCGACCCTCGAGGCGGTCGTTCAGACCGTCTGCCCAACAGGGCTCGTCCTCGCAGCGGACGACATCCGTGAGGCGGGGCGGGATCTGCCGGCGCTCAGCCTCCCGGCCGGGATCGACGCGGCGCGCCTCGGCAGGGGTCAGGCGGTGCAGGTCGCGGTCGACGTCGCGGATGGCGGCGGGCTGACGCTGAGGGGGCTCACCAGCGACCAGGGTGCGACGGGCGCCGACGACGCCAGCCAGGGCCAGGGAACGCTGACTGGAAGCTGATCTGCGGTTCTAAGCCGCCGCAGCGACCTGCGGCGGCTCGACGGCGGCGACCGCGGCCTCGAAGAGCCGAGCGGCCGAGGGCCGCGGCGGATGGACCTCGAGCAGCAGAGGTGCGCCGCGCTTTCGCGCCAGCAGCGGTGCGAGACGCTCCCACGGGACCGTGCCCCTGCCGGGCGGAAGGTGGAGATCGAGCCGGAGTGGATCGAGCTCGGGGGAGTCTCGACCGTCGCGACGCGCGTCGAGATTGTCGTGCAGGTGGAACATCACGGTGCGATCGAGGACCGGCTCGATCAGGTCGAGCGGATCGGTGTGGCGCAGTCCGGCGACGACGTTGACGTGACCGATGTCGAGGCAGAGCCCGACCGCGGGCGACGAGATCCGCTTGGCCATCGTCCGCAGAATCATGGGCGTGAAGGAGAGAGCGTCGGGTGCCGGATAGACCGGAGCCAGGTTCTCGAGGGCGATGATCACCCCGAGCCTCTCGGCACGTGTCGCGAGAGTCGCGAGCGAGCGCGTCTCGGCCAGCCGTCCGTCCTCGCTCGCCGGCTCGTCCGGCAGGTTGGCGGCGTGGTAGACGACATGCGAGGCGCCGATCTCGCCCGCGTACGAGATGAGGCCCTCGAGGGCCTGATCACCGTGCCGGGTGCCGGCCCTGACCGACGAAGGGCCGTGGAGAAGGGGACGAAGCCCGGCGGTGCCGAGTGCCTCGGAGAGCCCGGCGGCGTGGCGGTGTGCGTCGCGAGGATGGACCAGTACAGACGCGGGAGGAGACGGGACCTGGACGTACCGGAACCCAGCAGCCTCGATCTCCTTCAGGATCGGCGCCGCCGGCCACCAGTCGTAGGGGATGCTGAGCCCCAGACGCGAGGCTGCGCCGTCAGGCGCGAACCGCTTCGCGTTGGTGTGGTTGGTCACCGCCATCGATTCGAAAGTACGGCGGCCATTCGCGAATTCCGTGAAGAGGCTGTGAAGCCCGCTTCGCGGTCCTCGGCTTATCCGGTTCCCCTGGGAGAATTGACTCCGAATGCTCTGCGGGGCGATCGATATCGGCTCGAACACGACCCGACTCCTCGTAGCCGAGCCAGAGGAGGGGCAGCTCCGCAAGGTGATGGAGCAGCGCGCCTACACGCGGATCGGCAAGGACGCCTCCAAGAACGGGAAGATCACCGCCGAGAAGATCGCCGAGGTCGCCGACGTGGTGGCCACACAGCGGCGATTGGCGCAGGAGATGGGCGCGGAGCTCGTCAAGACGGTCGCGACGGCCGCCATCCGCGAGGCCAAGAACCGCGACAAGGTGGTCAAGGAGATCGAAGAGATCGCCGAGGTCGAGGTCGACGTGCTCGACGAGGAGGAGGAGGGCCGTTTCGCCTTCATCGGCGCGACCAAGTCGCTCGGCCATCCCGTCGATGGAACCGTCGCCGTCGTCGATGTGGGAGGCGGATCCTCAGAGGTGATCTACGGAACCGTGCCCGACGGCGTCAGCGAGGTGAAGTCGTTCAAGATCGGCTCCGGGTCGCTGACCGAGGACCACCTCGAGTCCGACCCGCCCTCCGCGGCGGAGATCCGGGGGCTCCGGGACCACATCTCGGACTTCTTCGAGAAGACCGAGCTCGAGCACCCCGACCAGGCGGTCGCGGTGGGCGGCAGCGCCACCTCGCTCCGGACCCTTGTCGGCGCCGTGCTCGAGTACGAGACCCTCGAGCGGGCCGTCCGGGTGCTCTCCAGCGACGAGATCTACGAGGTCGCCAAGCGCTTCGAGCTCGACTCTCGGCGGGTGAAGCTGCTGCCCGCCGGCGTGCTCCTGCTCGAGAGGTTCTCCCAGATGCTCGGCCAGCCGCTCCAGATCGGCCGGGGCGGCCTCCGCGAGGGCATCATCCTCACCCTGCTCAACGGCAAGCAGGACGGCTCCGCCGAGAAGCGCCGCGTAGCTACGCCCGCCGGTAGAGGTACGTCGTCAGCGGAAGGAAGATGGCGGTGAGCAGCGCGGTTGTCCCGAGGACAACGATCAGATTCTCGGCGTCGAGGGACCCGTCCAGCAGCCCCCGGCAGGCGCTCGTCAGGTGGGAGATCGGATTCGCGTTGACGAATGCCTCGAGCCCCGAGGGCAGCGTGTCCGGCTCGACGTAGACGTTGCTCAGGAAGGTGAGCGGGAAGATGGCCATGAAGCCGGCGTTCATCGTCGCGTTCGGCGATCGCATCACCAGCCCGAGGCTCGTGAACACCCAGGAGACGCCGAAGGAGAAAAGGACGACGAGCCCGACCGCGGCAAGGACACCGGGAACGCCGTTGTCGGGCCGGAATCCGAGGATCAGGCCCAGCACGATGATCACGGTGGCCGCGACCAGATAGCGGACCATGTCTCCGATCAGGGCACCGAGCAGGGGTGCCGACGGCCAGATCGGCAGGGACCGGAAGCGGTCGACGACCCCCCTGGTGACGTCCGTGTTGATGGCGATGCCCGAGTAGACGGTGGTGAAGAGGACCGCGATCACCAGGACCCCCGGCAGGATGAAGTCGCGGTAGGCGCCGGTGGAGCCGGCGATCGCACCGCCGAACAGGTAGGTGAAGAGCAGGACGAACATCACCGGCGTGATCGTCACGTCGATGAGCTGTTCCGGAACGTGCTTCACCTTCAACATCC
>JBKPTM010000182.1:0-9451 GCA_046765935.1 Actinomycetota bacterium
TGACCTCGAAGGTCTCGCCGCTTGGGCTGGCCTTCTCGCTGACGGTGTCGATCGCCATGCTGCCTCTCCTCTCGCCTCTGGTCCGACCTGACTCTACAGCGGACTGGCTGCCCAGCCAGTCGCATCCGACCGCTTGGAGCAAGGCCTGTGCAGGATTTTCGACAAAGGGCCAAAGACCGCACGCCTGGGTGCGCTTACTTTGACGCGGTCAGCTGCCGCCGCTCCCCGGGGGGGCCCGCCGTGAAGAAAATCGAAGCGTTCATTCGCCATGAGGCGTTCGAGCCGATTCGCTCCGAGCTCCTCGACAAGGGGTTTCCCTCGCTCTCGATCTCCGAGGTGAAGGGCTCGGGCCGCCAGAAGGGTCTGGTCGAGGCCTATCGCGGCTCGGCCGTGACCGTCTCCGTGCGTCCCAAGCTCAAGCTCGAGGTCATCGTGCGCGACGAGGACACCGGGACGGTCGCCGAGACGATCATCCGGCACGCGCGCTCGGGCGATATCGGCGACGGCAAGATCTTCGTCCTGCCCGTGGAGGAGGCGATCCGGATCCGAACCGGAGAGGAGGGCGACGAGGTCCTCCAGGCCCACACGGAAGAGGAGATCGCGGCGGCCGCGGGGCCCGAGCAATGACGATGCGCGAGCTCAGCACCCGCATGATTGAGGCCGTTCTGGACGGCGAAGGCCTTCAGGGGGTTGCCGAGCTCGCGGCAGCCGAGGCCGGCGGACCGGTTGCGATCGTCCTGCCGCCCCGCGGCCTGGCGGCCCGCGCACCCGGCGGTGGGGAGCTGAACGGCCTGGCCGAGTACGCCAAGGCCCGCGTGGCGGACACCGCGGCAACCGCCCCCGACCCGGTCGCGCTCGAGCGATCGATCGAGGCGGGAGGGCAGACCGTCGGGGTCGTCCTGTTGCTGGAGGGCTCCTCCGAGGATGGCGAGGAACAGTCGGTCCTGGTCGACCGCGAGGAGGTGCTGCGGGCGGCCGCGCTGGCGGCGCTCGCCGAGGTGGCCGTAGCCGACGCCCGTGAGGACGCCGAGCGCAAGATGCGCGGCGGCCTGATCGAGGAGCTTCGCTCGCACGAGGTCGACACGGCGGAGGCGACGAGCAAGGCGGCCCGGCTCGGCTGCGACCTGGCGCGCGGAGCGATTGCGCTGGTCGCGGAGATCGAGTCCGCCTCGCCGAGCCACGCCACCGCGCTGGTCGAGGCGGAGTACGAGGGCTCGCTGGCGGAGCTCGCCGACGGCCGGCTCTACGCGATCCTGCCCGCCCGCGGCGGCGACGACGCGCCCGAGAAGACGCTTCAGGGCGCGGGCCGCATCGCCACCCGCCTACGCAAGCTGGGGATGGCGGCCGTCTCCTCCTTCTATCCGGATCCGGGCGAGCTTCACCGGGCGATCAAGGAGGCGGAGCTCGTCCTGGACGTGATCACCCGCGAACCGGAGATCGCCGAGGCGCTCGAGGAGGGGATTGCGGCGAGCGGCGTCTACCGCCTGCTCTTCCGGGCGTTGATCTCGGACCCCGACGAGGTGCGGAGCTTCTACCGCGACACCGTCGAGCCCCTGGTCCGGTACGACAACCAGTACCGATCGGATCTGCTCGGCACCCTGGAGGAGTACCTGGCGAGCGACTGCAACATGAACGCGACCGCGCGCTCGATCTTCGCGCACCGCCACACGGTCGCCTACCGGCTCGAGCGCGTGAAGGAGCTCACTGGCCTCGACCCGCAGATCTCCGAGGACCGCGAACGGCTCGGCCTCGGGATCAAGGCGTATCGGATCCTCGCGCCGGCGCTGCCGCGTTAGTCAATCCGCGGCCGGGTATTGGCCCGTATCGTGAGTGGGCCGGTGGGACGTGCGCGAACGGCAGCGGTTGCGGTAACGGCGGCGACGCTCGTCGTGGCCATCGGCTGCGGCTCGGGCAACGCGAAGTCCGCCACGACGACCGTCGCCTCGCCCGCGGGTCAGGCGACCGCGGCGAAGAAGGGCAAGAAGCGGACCGCCGACTGGCCCACCTACCACGCCGACCTCGCGCGGACCGCCGTCGACCGGACCTCGCCCCGGCTGAGCGGCCCGCGACGGATCTGGTCGACACAGCTCGACGGGCAGGTCTACGCGGAGCCTCTCGCGGTCGGCAACCGCGTCTACGCGGCGACCGAGAACAACACGGTCTACGCGCTCAACGCGCGGAACGGCAAGGTCGCCTGGAAGCGTCACCTCGGCACCCCGGTTGACGCCTCGACCCTGCCCTGCGGCAACATCATGCCCGTCACGGGGATCACTGGGACGCCGGCGATCTCGGGCGGCAGGCTCTACGTCGTCGCCTTCCTGAGCGGCTACCGCCATGTCCTCTTCGGCCTTCGGCTGCGGGGCGGAAAGGTCGAGATGCGGCGCCCCGCCGATGCCCCAGGGTCCGACCCGCGGGTCCACCAGGAACGCTCGGCCCTTTCGGTCTCGCGCGGACGGGTCTACATCGAGTACGGCGGCCTGACCGGGGACTGCGGTCCCTACAAGGGCAGGGTCGTCTCGGTCCGCGCGCGGGGCAAGGCGGGGACGAAGGTCTTCACGGTCGGGGTGGGGCGCGAGGGCGGTATCTGGGCGCCCTCCGGCGCGGGGATCGACCGCAAGGGCAACGTCTTCGTCGCGACCGGCAACGGCGACAGCACTACGTCGTTCGACTTCGGCAACACCGTGATCCGGCTCATGCCGAAGCTCAAGCAGACGAGCTTCTGGCGCCCGACCAACGCCGCGGAGCTCAACCAGCACGACGCGGACCTCGGCTCGGTCGGTCCCGCACTGCTCGGCGGCGGTCGGCTGTTCGCGATCGGCAAGGAAGGGGTGGGGGTGATCCTCTCGGCCGCGAACCTCGGCGGCATCGGCGGCCAGCTCTTCCAGGGCGACGTCTGCGACGGCGGCTCCTACGGAGGCACCGCCTATCTGGCTCCGCTGCTGTTCGTCCCCTGCACCGACGGGCTCGTCGCGCTGCGGGTCAACGGCAACTCGTTCTCGACTGCCTGGAGGAGCGATTCATTCACGGCGGGCCCGCCGATCATCGCGGGGGGCGCCGTGTGGTCGATCGACACCGACTCGGGCTCGCTGACCGCCTTCGCCCCGGACAGCGGCCGGGTGCTCGCGACTCAGAGCCTCGGCTCCGTGACCCATTTCGCGACGCCGTCGGCCGGCGGCGGGCGCCTCTTCGCTCCGGCGGGCGATCACGTGATCGGCTTCGGCGGCGTCTAGGGCCGCGCTAGATCTCCTTGCGGAAGGGGACCAACCGGTAGACCGAGCCCTTGCTGCCACGATCGAGCCCGCGCTCGGTGATCACGTAGATCTGCCCCGAGTTGTCCACGCCGAGCGAGGAGAGGTAGCGGATGTTGAAGCGGAAGCTGCGCTGCTTGCCGGCGCGGCGGCCGAGGCGGGGCCGGAAGCCGTAGAGCTTCCCGGTGCAGTAGTCGGCGAACATGTAGTCGCCGACGATTTCCCTGCCGCGGATCCGCGCCAGGCGCCGGTCACGGACCACGTAGCCCCCGGTGACCGCGCAGCCGGGATGGTGGGGGTAGGCGAGAGCGGGAAAGACGGCGGCGCGCCGGGGTACGCCACCCTTGAACAAGGCGAATCCCTCGAAGGCGGGCCAGCCGAAGTTCGCGCCGCGCGACCGCGCTATCGGGAGGTAGTCGATCTCCTCGTAGCGGTTGTTGCCCACGTCGCCGATCGCGATCGTCTTCGTCGGGCGATCGAACGAGAAGCGGCGCGGGTTGCGCAGGCCGTAGGCCCAGATCTCGTCCCGACCGGCGCGCCCGACGAATGGGTTGTCCGGCGGGATCGAGTAGGGCTTTTGTTCGGCGGCGATTTTTGTGGCCGCCGTTGATGGTGGCGTCGGGTCGATCCGCAGGAGCTTGCCGAGCAGGAGATCGAGGTTCTGCGCGTTCCCGGCCGGGTCGCCGGCGGGGCCGCCGTCGCCAGTCCCCATGTAGAGGTAGCCGTCCGGGCCGAAGACGATCAGCCCGCCGTGATGTGCCTCGGTCGGTTCCGCGATGGTCAGGATCGGGCGGCGGGAGCCCGGGTCAGCGACCAGGGGGTTGTCCGCGCTTCGCCGGAACTCGTCCACCTGGAGGTTGTCCTGGCGATCGTTGTAGGAGACGTAGAAGAGGCCGGTCCGGCCGTAGTCGGGCGGGAAGGCGATCGCCGCCATCCCGGGGTCGCCGCCCGGCCCGTTGTGCTTGACCAAGCGATGGATGTCGAGGAACGGCCGTGCGAGCAGGTGGTCGTTGGCGATGATCCGCACCGCGCCCCGCTTCTGAACGACGTAGAGCTGGTTCTGTCCCGGAGGCTGGGTCAGGTAGACCGGCTCGCGCATCCGCGCGATCCGCTGCAGGGTGACGAACTTGGGTCCGAGCGTCCGGCCCTCCTGAACGGCGATGCCGACGGTCGCCGCGGCGATCGCGACGAGGGCAGCGATGAAGGTCTCGATCCGGCGACGGGTCAGGGTGATCCGCATGGCAGGGTCCTGCTCGAGGCGTCGCCACCTTATTTAGCGGCTTCCCCGGCCGCCGCCCTCAGCGCCGTCGGACGAAGCGATACACCGGGCCGTCCAGTGAGGTGGCGTAGAGCGATCCGTCGGCGGTCTCGCCGAACGAGCTCAGGTCCCGCACACGCAGCCCCGTCCCACGGTCCTTCCTGGCGGCACCCGGCTGGGGGATCAGCGAGCGGATCCTGCCGGTGCAGAAGTCCCCGTAGACGTAGCGGTGGAAGAGCGAGCGCAACCGGGAGTCGCGCACGACGTAGCCGCCGATGACGGCGCAAGCTCCGCCGGCGATGCTGTACGCCTTGATCGGCCTCACCGTTCCGCTCGGGGTCGGTGGATGGGCCCCCGGGAAGGGGGCGAAGCCCTCGAAGTCGTTCCAGCCGAAGTTGGCGCCGTTCGCGGCCGCCAGCGGCAGGTAGTCGATCTCCTCGAAGCGGTCCTGGCCGACGTCGCCGATCGCGATGCGCGGCTGGCCCGGGTCGCTGACCAGGTCGAACGAGAACCGGTAGGGATTCCGCAGCCCGATCGAATAGACGCGAACGGCGCCGGAGGCCACGTCGATCTGTAGGAGCTTGCCGAGCCGCGAGTTCGGGTTCTGGGCATTGTCGGGCTGATCGCCGGCGCCGCCGCCGTCGCCGGTACCCGCATAGAGGGTCCCGTCGGGCCCGAACTGCAGCTGCCCGCCGTTGTGGTTGGAGTGATTCGGGTGCGGGACGATCACGAGAGGACGCAGGGTGGTGGGGGAGGCGTGGCGACCGTCGGCGTCCGCGCGCAGCTCGGCGATCACGAGATCCCCGGTGCCATTCGTGAAGTAGACGTAGAGGAGCCTGTTCGAGCCGTAGCCCGGCGAGAACGCGACCGAGAGCAGGCCCCGCTCGCCGCCGGTCGAGACGTTCCCCCCGATGTTGGTGAACGTGCGCCGCTTGCGCCCCTGCACGAGGCGGATCCGCCCGCCCCGCTCGACGACGACCACGCCCGGGATCCCCGGAGCCGAGGTCACGTAGGTGGGGCTGTGGAAGCGGCC
The DNA here is from genome assembly GCA_046765935.1 of Actinomycetota bacterium. Taxonomy (GTDB): domain Bacteria; phylum Actinomycetota; class Thermoleophilia; order Solirubrobacterales; family 70-9; genus DASUPK01. The sequence goes on from JBKPTM010000182.1 coordinate 5,540, forward strand.
GATCCGCTTCAGCTTGACCCGCGGCTTCGCGTCGGCCGTCGCCGCGCCGACTACGAGCACCAAGAGCGCGGCCAGGGCGATCGCCGTCGTGAGGCGCCTCATTGGACGAGACGGTAGACAGGGCCGTCCAGCGAGACGGCGTAGATGTGGCCCTCGTTGTCTTCCCCGAACGAGGAGAGGCTCGGGACATTCAGGCCCTCCGGGCGATCGTCGGGCGCATGGGGCTCCACCGGTTTCAGGCTCCGCAGCTCGCCGGCGCAGAAGTCGCCGTAGATGTAGCGGCCGTAGAGGGAGGGCAGCCCGCGATCCCGGACCACGTAGCCGCCGGTGACCGAGCACCCCTCCTCCCGGCCGTAGGTGAGGATCGGAGCGACCTCGTTGGGCGCCTCCTGATCCTCGTTCAAGCGGTTCGTCCCCTCGAAGGCGGACCAGCCGAAGTTGTTGCCACAGGCGCGCTCCGCCGGGACGTAGTCGATCTCCTCCTGGGTGTTCTGGCCGACGTCGGCGATCAACAGCGCGGCCGTTCCGCGGTCGAAGCTGAATCGCCAGGGGTTCCGCAGGCCGTAGTTGCAGATCTCGGGGCGGGCACCCTCTCCCAGCGGACCGGGCGACTTGACGACGTAGGGATGCCCCGCCCCCGGCTGGGGTGAGATCCGCAGGATCTTGCCGAGCAACGAGGTGACGTCCTGGCCGTTGCGCTCGGGGTCGTCCGCGATCCCGCCGTCCCCCGTGCCGATGTACATCTGGCGGTCGGGGCCAAAGAGCAACAGCCCGCCGTTGTGGTTGGAGGCGAAGTCCTCCATGTGCAGGAGCTCGCGCTCGCTGTCCCGCTCGAACGAGCCGTCGTCGGCAACCGTGTACTCGACGACATGCTGGTCCTCGTCGTTCCCGGTGTAGTAGGCGTAGGCGAGGCGCGAGCTCTGGAAGTCCGGGGGAAATGCGACAGAGAGGAGGCCCTGCTCCTCGCCATCGGCGGTGACCTGATCAGTGATGTCGAGAGCCGTCGAGACCGCCCCGCCCGCACTCACCCGCCTGACCGCTCCCTCCCGCTCGACCACGTAGAGGTCGTCACTTCCAGGCGGCTGGGTGACGTAGACGGGCTGCTCGAAGTCGCCGATCTTCTCCAGCCTCAGCTGCCCGTGCGAGGGTGATCCCTGTGCGGCGGTCGTCCCCTCGCCGGAGTCGGATCCGCCGCCGCACCCGGCGAGCGAGGCGATCAGCGCCGCCACAGCGGCAAGCGCGTACCGGCGGCGTCGAGGCAGGCTCATGCGCCCACCAAAACACAAGGGCGTGGCACTCGCTGCGGCCCCAGCGCCTGGCTACTGCCCGTTGAGCTCGGACTTCTGCCGCTGGTTGCCGGCCTGGCCGATGATGTCGCTCGGCTTGATCGGCACGACCTGACCCGCGTTGTTCACCCGGGTCTGGGGCGGGGCGCTCGAGATCCGGACCACGAACTCGCCCTCGGGGACCGAGCCGTCGGCCGTGACCGCCTTCGCCTTGCCCTGCAGGCCGGCGGCGACGCGGTAGTGGACCGTGAAGGTGCCGGCCTGGACCGGGGTCACGTTCCAGACCATCGCGCGGCTCTGGTGGGGGTCGAGCGACCCGAAGCTGAAGGTGTCGGTCTGAGCGGCCTCGGCGCCGGCGGAGGCGGTCTGGCCGGCGAGCTTCGGAAAGCCCTCCTCGAGGATCCAGACCGGCCGGAAGGGGATGGCAAGACCCTGCTGCTCCGAGCGCACCGAGAACGAGCCCTGGGCCTGGGGGAGGTCGCCGGTTCCGGAGCCTCCCTCGGAGCCGGCCGACGTGGTGGTCCCCGTCGCTCCGGTGCTGGTCCCCGAAGCGCCTGTGCTGGCGTTCGAGGTCGTGAAGATCGTGATGGCCAGGTCCGGGATCGCCTTGTCCCCGGCGTTGGCGACGGTGAGCGTGAGGTTCGTGTTCTGGGCGAGCTGCTGCTTGCTCGGGAAGTCCGCGCTGACGATCTGAACCGGGAAATTGCCCTCCGGCTCGTTCGCGTCCTGGCGCTCGCCCCCGCCGCAAGAGGCGACCCCCACCGCCATCAGAGCCGCCGCCAACCCGATCCCGACACGCTTACGGGCCCTAGCCGCAAGGGCTGTCGAGGCGCTCTCCTCCAAAGGCGCGCGCAACATAGCACGCACCCTACTCACGGCTTCCGGCGTGCGCATCAGTCAAATCCGGGGATTTTCTGCTTAAGCGCGGCCCAACGGTTGTGGGTGGCGAACGCCCCTCCCATCACATAATCTTCCCGTTGTGCCGCTGCGGCGGCATGCGGGGCCGTGCCCCACCTAAGGGGAGGCTCCGGAGGAGAGCAATGGTCAGATCCGTAGCCGACAGGGCGTTCCTGCCCGCGAAGTCCCTCTTCGAGCAGGTCGGGGACATGATGATCCTCACCGCGAAGACGATCGTCTCCGCGATCAGGCCGCCCTATCCCTACGGCGGCGAGTTCATCGGCCAGTTCCTCTTCGCGCTCCAGCTCTGCTGGTTCCCGATGATGATCTCGACCCTGGCCTTCGGCTTCGGGGCGCCAGGTCTTCAGGCGGCCAATTTCCTGAGCCTGTTCGGCGCTCTCGACCGCCTCGGCGGGTTCTTCGTCCTCGCCTCGATCCGCGAGTTCGCACCGTTCGTGACGGCCGTGGTCGTCGCGGGCGTGGCCGGGACGGCGATCACCGCGGACCTCGGCGCCCGGAAGATCCGCGAGGAGCTCGACGCGCTCCAGGTGCTCGGCGTTGATCCGATCAAGAACCTGGTCGTGCCGCGCTTCCTGGCGCTGATGCTGATCACTGGGCTGATGGACATCTACGCCCTGATCTTCGGCATCGTCGGCGGGATCGGCGCGGAGCTGCTCTACAACGAGCCGTTAGGCGGCTTCTTCGCGACTCTCTTCAACAACGCCTCGGTCACGGACCTCTGGGGGTCGGTCCTGAAGACGACCTTGTTCGGGGCGATCATCGCGATCGTCTGCTCCTACAAGGGGATGACTGCGTCCGGAGGCGCGGAGGGGGTGGGCCGAGCCGTCAATGAGGCTGTGGTGATCGCCTTCATGGGCGTGTTCGCGTTCAACTACGTCTTCACCCAGACCCTGCTCGCGACACACCCCGAGCTGCAGGTGATCAAGTAATGGGCGCAGGCTGGTTGGCGGTCCCCCGGGGCTGGCTCAACTCGATCGGCGAGATCTTCGGCTTCTGCGCCCGCGTCGCCGGCCTGGTCTACACCGGCCGCGTCTTCCAGTTCTTCGGCGAGGCCCTGCGGCAGACCGGCATCCTGATCCTCGGCTTGACGATCGTGATCTGGGGCCTGGTCTTCATCCTCGGCCTGCAGTGCGGGATCGAGGGCGCCTACTTCAACCGGTCCGTCGGCGCGCCCGCCTACGCCGGCGTGTTCGCCGCCTGGTGCGACCTGCGCGAGGTGATCCCCTACGCCTTCGGCTACATGCTCGCCGCCAAGGTCGGCACCGGTATCGTCGCCGAGCTCGGCGCGATGCGGATCTCCGACGAGATCGACGCGCTCGAGGTGATGGGCGTCCCGCCGGTCACCTTCCTGGCCGCGACCCGGCTGCTGGCCGCCTGGATCGCCTTCCCCTTCATGTACCTGGCCGCCGTCGGGATCGGCTACTTCGCCAGCTGGCTCGCAGTCGTCGAGCAGATCGGCGACGTCTCCTCAGGCGGCTACTTCCTGATCTTCTGGATGTTCCAGAACCCGCCCGACCTCTTATTCAGCTTGATCAAGGGCATGGTGATGGCGACGGCCATCGTGCTCGTCGGCTGCTACTACGGCTACACGGCCGGGGGCGGGCCGGTGGGAGTGGGCACGGCGACGGCCAAGTCGATGGTGCTCAACATCGTGCTCGTCCACATCATCGGGATGATGGGAACCCTGGTCTTCTGGGGCGCGAACCCG
>JBKPTM010000183.1:0-4845 GCA_046765935.1 Actinomycetota bacterium
CAGTCCATGGCGGAGGTCAAGGCCAAGCTCGACGGTGCAGAGGTGCCCCACGCTCTTCTGGTCGACTCCGACCGGCGTCCGGTCGGCTGGCTCTCCGAGTCGGACCTGCGTGCCGACACCGTTCCGGCGACTCCTGACACCGGTCCCGAACCGATCCTCGACCTGGACGACGTGATGAGGGACGCGCTCGCGGACCTGCTGCAGACCGAGACGCAGTACGCGCCGGTGACCGACGCTCAGGGACGCATCGCAGGCGTTCTCTCCGTCGAGATCATCTCGGAGTTCCTTGTCTCGCCCGAGGCGAAGGTGGAGGAGCACGCCGCCGTCGAACGACCGGTCGAGCGGCCGCTGGGCGAATGACCGCGCTGATCGCCCAGTTCGCGCCCGTCATCGGGCAGGTGACGATCCACAACCGGACCGGGCCCAACGCTCCCTGCCAGGCGAAGAATGGCGCGTTCTGCCTCGACTGGGCGATCGACAACTTCGACCGTTACACGACCCCGCTGCTCAACCATTTGTTCCTGGTGCTGCTCACCGTCGCGATCGGCTTCGCGGTCGCCTTCGCGATGGCGCTGCTCTCTCACGGTCGCGGCTGGCTGGTTCCGACCTTCACCGGCACGACCGGCGTTCTCTACACGATCCCCTCCCTGGCCTTCATCTTCCTGCTTCTCCCGATCACGGGGCTCGGCTGGACGACCGCGATCATCGTGCTGAGCGTCTACACGCTCCAGATCGTTTATCGGAACATCGTGGCCGGCCTCGCGAACGTCCCGCCCGAGAGCAAGGACGCCGGGCGGGGGATGGGGATGACCGATCGCCAGCTCCTCTGGCGGGTCGAGCTGCCGCTGGCGCTGCCCGAGATCATCGCCGGGCTGCGGATCGCGACGGTCTCCACGGTGGCGATCGCGAGCCTGATGGTGTTCGCGAACGTCAACACGCTCGGGCAACCCCTTTACCAGCAGATCAGCTTCAAGACCAACATCGTGATCGCGGGTGGCCTGATGATCCTGATGGCGATCGCCTTCGACCTGCTTCTGCTGCTCGCCCAGCGCCTGCTCGCGCCTTGGCGGCGGCCGTCCAAGGAGGCGGTGGTTTGAGCAACGTCATCCATCTCGGCTTCCTGGGCACCTTCGGCGACGCCTTCAACTTCATCCTCCACCAGCAGAAGGCGCGGATCGGCGGCAGCCTCGTCGGTGGCCCTGACAAGTCGCTTTCACTGGTGGGAGAGCACCTCAAGGTCACCTTCCTCGCCCTCGGAGTCGCGGGCGCGGTCGCCCTCCCGCTCGGGATCATCCTCGGTCACCTCCGAAGAGGAGAGACCTTCGCCATCGCCCTCGGCAACGCGGGCCGGGCGGTGCCCGAGCTCGCCCTGATCGCGTTCGTCGCGGCGTACATCGGTGTGGGACTCGCGAACGTCACCTTCGCCTTCGCGATCCTGGGGATCCCGCCCATCCTGACCAACACCTATGTGGGGATGAGCCAGGTCGACCGGAACGCGGTGGAGGCCGCTCGGGGAATGGGGATGACCAGCCTGCAGACGATCTTCAGGGTCGAGCTGCCATTGGCGGTGCCGACGATCATGGCGGGGGTCCGGACGGCGGCCGTCAACATCGTCGCGACCGTCGCCCTCGCCTCCCTCGCCGGCCTCAGCACCCTCGGCGACTACATCATCAACCGCAATGTCTACGGCGACCAGGGGGTCGTGGCCGGCGCGATTCTGATCGCGCTGCTCGCCCTGGGCCTGGAGTTCGGCCTCGCCGGCCTGCAGTGGCTGCTCACCCCGCGTGGCCTGAAGGTGGCGCGGGCCGGTGCAGGTGCATAGGCTTACGCGGTCCATTCCAGGGGGTGCAGCAGCCCCAGACGAGAGGAGGGTCACGTGGTGACCGGTAATGCGCGACTGAGGGCGGGGTTTGCACTCGTTGCGGCGCTGGTGCTCGCCCTCGGCGTCGCCGCATGTGGGGGTGGCGACGACAACAACGACACCGGGACGAGCGGCGGCAACTCCGCCAACCTGATCAAGGAGAACCCGGCCAACAACGGGATCCAGCTGACCGTGGGTTCCAAGAACTTCACCGAGGAGTACATCCTCGGGAACATCTACGCGCAGGCCCTCCAGGCTGCGGGCTATGACGTCAAGACCAACCTCAACCTGGGGTCCGAGGTGATCGCGTACAAGGCGCTCCAGGACGGCCAGATCAGCGGCTACCCGGAGTACACATCGACTCTGCTCCAGTCCATCTTCGGCAAGGACACGGTGCCGGCCGACGCTCAGCAGGCATACGCGCAGGCGAAGGCGCAGCTCGAGCCGAAGGGCCAGACCGCCTTCCCACCGACGCCGTTCGCAGACTCGAACGCGTTGGGCATGCTCAAGAGCAAGGCCGACGAGCTGGGGGTGACGAAGATCTCCGACCTCACCGGCAAGTCCCAGGATCTGACCCTGTACGGGTCGCCGGAGTGTCGTGAGCGGGCGGACTGCCTGGTCGGGCTGCAGGACACCTACGGCCTGCAGTTCAAGTCGTTCAACCCCGTTGACATCGGGCTGCGGTACACGGTGCTCGACAAGGGGCAGGCGGACGCGTCGATCGTGTTCACCTCCGACGCGCAGCTGTCGGCGAACCCGGACAAGTACGTCCTGCTCCAGGACGACAAGGGGATCTTCCCCTCGGGGAACGTCATCTGGATCACCGACCAGTCGACGGTCCAGAAGGCCGGGCCGGACTACATGAAGACGATCGTGGACGTCCAGAAGGGCCTCACCCTGCCGGTCATGCAGGAGCTGAACGCCCGCGTGGACATCGACAAGCAGGATCCCGCGGACGTGGCGACGCAGTACCTGAAGGAGGACGGCTACATCCAGTAGCTAGGGCGCGCGTAAGCGCGACCCGTTCGGTGCTGGTTCGGCACCGAAGTGGTTTTGGAGAGGACCGGGGTCGCCCCCCGGTCCTCTCGTTATACTGCCGCGCCAATCAAGGCCAAATCCCTCTGCTAAGGCGAGGGTGCTCCGCAGTCGAAGCCGAGGAGCTACCCGTCAAATGAAGAGGGAACGGGGGACCCGAAGGGGTTTCAACCCCCAGGGGCGAATCGCAACCAACTGGTTCGTAGCGCCGCTCTCGGCGCGAGCCCGCCAGCTAACTCCGTAGGCCGCAGAGAGTGTGAGCAAGGCAGGATCGAACAAGCCGGTTGGTCGCACGCCCAGCAGGGCGGTGGTGACGCTCGCCGTGACGGCGGTGTCGACCGCGCTGTTCGGCACCGGCTTCGCCTTCGCGCAGAGCGGCGGCGTCGGCGCGCCGGGCGGCACGCCCGCTCCCACCACGACGACGGCGGCCCCGCCCGGAGGCATGGTCTTTCCCGTTGCGGGCGCGCACACGATTGGTCAGGGCTTCGGCGCTCCACGGTCCGGTCACACGCATCAGGGCCAGGACATCATGGCCGCCTGCGGCACGCCGCTGGTCGCGGTCAGCCGGGCCAAGGTGAAGTGGGTGAGCTTCCAGAGGCTCGCCGGCAACTACGTCGTGATCCGCAACAAGAAGCTCCACCTGGACTACATGTACGCGCACCTGGCGACGCGGGCGTCGGTTACGAAGGGCCAGGTGCTTCAGCCAGGCCAGCAGCTCGGCATCGTCGGCGAGACCGGCGACGCCACCGCGTGCCACCTCCACTTCGAGCTCTGGCTCGGCAAGTGGTACCGCGGCGGCCATCCGGTCAACCCGCTGCCCTACCTGCAGACCTACCAGGGCTACTAGGCCTTAACCGCGCGGCAGACGCGGTGCGACAACCGGCCGCTGCGTGTGTTGCAGCGTGGAGATGCGCGTCCGGCGATTCATCCTCCCTCTCGCCGTCACAGCGGCGACCGCTTTGATCGCGGCCCCTGCGTTCGCCGATCAGGCCTACCGCTATCCGCTCCGCGGGCCCCACAACTACGGCAACCTGGCCGTGACGGGGTTCGGCGTGAAGCGCGCCGATGGATCGGTCCACACCGGGCAGGACATCATCGCCGACTGCGGCACGCCGATCCTGGCCGCCCATGATGGCGTCATCAAGTCCGCCGGCTACTCCACCGGCTACGGCTTCTACGTCGTGCTCCGAGGCAAGGGAACCCGCTTCGACTTCGTCTACGGCCACATGAAGGGCCGCTCCTGGAAGCGCGCCCGCAAACGGGTACACGCCGGCCAGCGCCTCGGGTCGGTCGGTCAGACCGGCACCGACAGCGGCGTCTGCCATCTCCACTTCGAACTCTGGAAGGGCCGCTGGTTCGCCGGCGGCAGCCGCGCCAACCCCCTCCCCCACCTGCGCGCCTGGGACAAGTTCTCCGGCGGGCCGTACCAGCCAGACCCGGTCCCCGTCGGTCAGGACTCAGTCAACAAGCGCCTCTTCTACGACGGCGCCGAGTAGCTGCTCGAGGTCGCCACCCTCCTACGCTTCCGCTAGATGCGGATCGCCGGGCCGATCGGCCTCCTCGCCCTCCTCGCCCTCCTGACTGTCGTCATCGTTGTGAGTCTTTCGTCCGACCGGCCGTCGGCTGCGCGTTGCGAACCGACTCGGGCGCCGCCCGGGACGGGGGCGACCTTCTACGTCGACTCAGCCCATGGCCGCGACTCGAACCCGGGGACGAGCCCACGAGAGCCGTGGAGGAGCTTGGCCCGAGTCGGAAGCGGTGGCTACCGCGGTGGAGACACGATCCTCCTCCGCGGCGGGGAGCGCTTTGACGGAACGATCTGCGTGGGTAGGTCGAATGTGTCGGCGAGTGATCGAGGGGGCGGCTTGACGATCCGCTCCTACGGGGGCGGCCGCGCGACAATCGCGGCGCCGCCACACACCGACGGGATTGCAGCAATCGACGTTGGC
>JBKPTM010000184.1:0-3586 GCA_046765935.1 Actinomycetota bacterium
GACTGGGGGTTCAACGACCCGCTTCCCGAGCAGTACGTGCGGACGATGAAGAAGGTCTTCACCGGCGATCTGGTCAGCTACCAGAACCAGCGCAACGTCACCGATCAGATCTGGAAGGGGGTTCCGGTCACCTTCTCCCTCTGCGTCGGGGCTGGGATCATCTGGCTGCTGCTCGCCAACGTCTTCGGCTACCTGAGCGCGGTGAGGGCGGGACACGCCACCGACCGGGGGTTGACGATCCTGGCCCTGATCGGGATCTCGTTACCCGTGTTCTGGTTGGGGCTTGTCTTGCAGTACTACGTCGCAAACAAGCTGGGGCTCTTCCCGATCGGCGACTACGTCAAGTTCAGCGAGGACCCGCTGCAGTGGGCGAACCACCTGATCCTGCCGTGGTTCACCCTCGCCGTCCTGTTCATCGGTTTCTACAGCCGGGTGCTGCGTTCGAACATGCTCGACGTGATGGACGAGGACTACGTGAGGACGGCGCGCGCCAAGGGGCTGCCGGAGCGACAGGTGCGCCTCAAGCACGTGTTGCGGAACTCCCTGATCCCCGTGATCACGCTCTTCGGCCTCGACTTCGGTGCCGTCATCGGAGGCGGGGCGATCCTCACCGAGACCGTCTACAACCTCCCAGGAGTCGGCCAGTACGCCGGTCAGTCGGTCGCGAGCCTCGATCTGCCGCCCCTGATCGGCATCACCATGTTCGGCGCCTTCTTCATCGTCTTCTTCAACACCCTCGTGGACATCGTCTACGCGTATCTCGACCCGCGGATCAGGCTGGGGACCCAGGCGGCTTGAACTCCGCGCGAGCTCAACCCGAGCCCCTGCTCTCGGTGGACGACCTGGGCGTCCGGTTCGCCACAGAGGACGGCATCGTGCACGCCGTCGATGGCGTCTCCTTCGATATCCGCCCCGGGGAGATCCTCGGCATAGTCGGCGAATCCGGTTCCGGCAAGAGCGTCACCGCTCAGACGGTGATGGGTCTGACCCGGTCGCCGAACGCCACAATCGCCGGCTCCGTCCGCTTTCACGGGATGGACCTGGTGACGGCGAGCGACGAGCAGCTCCAGTCGATTCGCGGGCGCGAGATCTCGATGGTCTTCCAGGACCCGATGACCTCCCTCAACCCCGTCTATCGCGTCGGCGACCAGATCGTCGAGGCGATCCAGGCGCACAAGGAGATCGACGATGACGAGGCGAAGGACCGCGCGAGGGAGCTGCTCGCGTCAGTGGGGATCCCGAACGCCGACAAGCGGGTGGACGACTATCCCTACGAGTTCTCCGGGGGGATGCGCCAGCGCGCGATGATCGCGATGGCCCTCTCGCTCGAGCCTCGGATCCTGATCGCCGACGAGCCGACCACCGCGCTCGACGTCACGATCCAGGCGCAGATCATGAAGCTGATTCAGAGCCTCAACGAGGAACGGGGCCTGGCGGTCATCCTGATCACCCATGACCTGGGCGTGATCGCCGAGGTCGCCGACCGCGTACTGGTCATGTACGCGGGCCAGATCGTCGAACAGGGAACCCTGGACGACATCTTCTACGACCCCCAGCACCCGTACACGTGGGGACTGATGGGTTCGCTCACCCGGCTCGATCAACCGCCGCCGGATCGCCTCCCGCAGATCGGCGGGCAGCCGCCGTCGCTGCTCGCGCCGCCGGCTGGATGCCGCTTCCGGCCGCGCTGCCCTCACGCTTTCGATAAGTGCGGCGAACTGCCCGAGCTGGAGGAGCGCCTCCCCGCGGCCAGTGGCCACGCCGACCGCTGCTGGCTCGAGCCGCAGGAGAAGCGGGAGAAGCGTGAGGTCGAGGGCAGGATCGGCCTGGAGGTGCCCGCCTAGCTATGGCCAAGGGTGATCCGCTCCTGGAGGTCAGGCACCTCGTCAAGCGCTTCCCGATCAAGGAGGGCCTGCTGGTCGAGCGCGAGGTCGCGGCCGTCCACGCCGTCGACGACGTCAGCCTGACGCTGCACGAGGGTGAGACGCTCGGACTGGTCGGGGAGTCCGGCTGCGGCAAGTCGACGCTCTGCCGCACGATCATCCAGCTGCTGCAGCCCACCTCGGGATCCGTGAAGTACCTGGGCAAGGAGCTCGTGGGGCTGTCTCGCAAGGACCTGCAGCCGATCCGGCGCGACATCCAGATGATCTTCCAGGACCCCTACGCTTCGCTCAACCCGCGCAAGCGGGTCGGGCAGATCATCGGCGATCCGATTCGGCTGCACGGGCTCGCGTCCGGCTCGCAGCTGCGCAGCGAGGTCCAGCAGCTGATGGACCGCGTCGGGCTCCAGCCCGAGCACTACAACCGCTTCCCGCACGAGTTCTCGGGCGGGCAGCGCCAGCGGATCGGGATCGCCAGGGCCCTCGCGCTGCGCCCGAAGCTGATCATCGCCGACGAGCCCGTCTCGGCCCTCGACGTCTCCATCCAGGCCCAGATCATCAACCTGCTGGATGACCTGCAGGACGAGTTCGACCTCTCCTACATCTTCGTCGCGCACGACCTCGGGGTAGTGCGCCACGTCTCGGACCGGATCGCGGTCATGTACCTCGGAAAGATCGTCGAGCGGTCGCCGGCCGCGGTGCTCTACGAGCGGCCGATCCATCCCTACTCGGTCGCGCTGCTCTCCGCGGTACCGATCCCGGATCCCAAGGCGAACGCGGAGCGTCAGCCAATGGTGCTCGAGGGGGACGTGCCGAGCCCGGTCGACCCGCCGCCGGCCTGCCACTTCCACACGCGTTGCCCGTGGGCGACCGAGATCTGCTCCCAGGACGAGCCGCCGCTGGCCGAGTACGAGTCCGGGCAGGCGGCGGCCTGCCATCACCCGCGGAACGTCGACTCGCAGATGATCTCCGGCGCGACCGTCGCCGAGGACAGCCCCTCTTCGGCGAGCGACACCCTGCCTGCCCAGACCGAGCGGGAACCGGCGGCTACCCGATAGCTTCTTGCGGGTGCTCGCGCTCGATTACGGCACCGCCCGCTGCGGCTGTGCGATCTCGGACCCGAGCGGCACCCTGGTGCGGCCGCTGGCCGCAGTGGAGCCGCCGGACCCGGAGGCGATCGCGGAACTCGTCGCCGCCGAGGGCGCCGAGCGGGTGATCGTCGGTTTGCCCACCACCCTGTCGGGAGAGGAGGGCGAGCAGGCCAATCTGAGCAGGGAGTTCGCGGGGGAGTTGAGCCAGCTGCTGGACGTGCCGGTCGAGACATACGACGAGCGCCTCACGACTCGGATGGCGGATCGCAGCGCGCGCGAGGGCGCGCGAGCCGACCGCGACTCCCTCGCGGCCGCCCACCTGCTCGAGTCCTATCTGGTGATGAGAGGGCGCGGCGGAAGCGAAGCTGAGCAGCGACCCGATCCAGGTTGGGAGGAGGGGTAGGTGGCGGAGGAGCAGGACTGGTTCGCCGACACGGACGGCAATCTGACCGGACCGGGCGAGGACAAGCCGCCGACCGACGAGTTCGGGCGGGATGACCCCGCCTCACTGGAGCGCGAGCGCCGCCGTCGCGAGCGAGAGGCCCGACGCACCAAGTCGCGCCCGGCGCGTCAGCCCGAGGCACCGGCGCCGGCCCCGACCCCCCAGGCGACGGC
>JBKPTM010000185.1:0-6461 GCA_046765935.1 Actinomycetota bacterium
AGGTAGCAGGCGCCGATCACCGCCTCGCAGACCGACGCCAGGGTCCGCTCGGATGCGAGCAGGGTCTCGACCGGCAGGCCGTCGCCGTCGTCGGGTGCCCTGGCGGCGAGCATGTCGGGCAGGCCGACCTCGCGGGCGACCTCTGCGCAGGCACGCCCGCTGACCGCCTGGTTGAGGATCTTGGTGAGCTCGCCGATGTCGGCGTCGGGGTGCTCGGTGAAGAGCAGGGCCGCGACCGAGAGGCCGAGCACGCTGTCCCCCAGAAAGGCCAGCCGGCCGTAGGACCTCGTGCGTGTCTCGACCCAGGATGAGTGGGAGAGGGCCTGCCGGCGCAGCTCTTCGGGGGCGTCCGCGAACAGCTCCGCCAGCGAGGCGGCTGCGGATGTCATGGGATCAGGTCGGAGCTCCTCCCTATGCAGCGGGTACGCGAGCCGTGACGAAGTCGACTGCGTCGCCGACCGTCTCGATCTGGGCGGCCTCCTCCTCGCTCACCCGGATCCCGTAGCGGTCCTCGAGCTCCATCACCAGCTCGTAGAGGTCGAGCGAGTCGGCGTCGAGATCCTCGCGGAAGCGCGTCTCGGGCTGGATCCGCTCAGGGACCACCTCGAGCTCCGTGCTCAGGTGATCACGAACGAGCTTCATGACCTCGTCGCGCTCCATCGCGGCCATTATCGCCTATCGCTCCGGCGTACCTGAGGTCTCTTCCCGCGCAGCGCATCCCGGGTGGCGCCCGAGGCGGCGAGCAGCTCGCTCGTGCGCTCGACGGCGCGCTCCGTCACCGCGCGGTGAGCCAGGCGGACGGCGTTGGCGATCCCATCGGGCGTGGAGCTGCCGTGGGCCACAACGGCGACTCCGCGCAGCCCGAGGAGGATCGCTCCACCGACCGCGTTCGGATCCATCGTCCGGCGCAGCCCTCCCAGGGCCGGGCGCAGGAGCAGTCCGCCGGTGGCGGCGAGTGGACCCGACCGGGCGGCCCCGCGGACCGCATCGGCCACCGCCCTTGCGGTCCCCTCCACCGTCTTCAAGGTGACGTTTCCGGTGAAACCGTCGGTGACGATGACGTCGGCCTCGCCGCTCAGCAGGTCCCGGCCCTCGACGTTGCCGATGAAGCGAATGCCGGCGGAATCGGCGAGCGCCTCGTGCGCCTCGACCACGTCGGCGCGCCCCTTCTTCTGTTCCTCACCGACCGAGAGCAGCGCCACGCGCGGGCTCTCGACTCCCAGCACCGCAGCGCTGAACGCCGAGCCGAGGAAGGCGAACTGGATCAGGTGCTGCGGGCGGACGTCCGTGTTGGCACCGCAATCGAGAAAGACGAGCGGCGGGCCCTCCGCGCCGGGCACCGGGAATTGCACCGCGAGGGCAGGCCGGTGAACACCCTGGGCCCGCTTTAGGGCGAAGAGGGCGGCCGTCATCGTCGCGCCGGTCGAGCCCGCGCTGACCAGCGAACTGCAACTGCCGTCGGCGACCGCCGCGGCGGCCCGAACCACTGAGGCGTCGGGGGTCGAACGTACGGCCGCGACCGGCTCGGCCTCGTTGCCGATCCACTCGGTGGTGGGGTCGAGCTTGATCCCGTCTGAGGCGGCAAGACCGCTCGGCCCGAAGATGCGAACCGGAATGCCATCGGCGGCGGCTAGGCGCGCACCCTCAAGCACCAGGTCGGGTCCGCCGTCCGCCCCGTAGGCGTCGAGCGCGACCGGAAGCGTCATCTAACGGGTTGCTCCTCGGCTTCGCCTGCGGAGCACCCTCGCATCAACTACTCCTGCGGCGTCGGCTCGCCGCCGGTCGGCGCAGCCTCGGGCACGTCGTGGCTGATCACCTCACGACCGGCGTAGGTGCCGCACGTCGGGCAGACCCGGTGAGGCAGCCGCGGGCTGTGGCAGCGCGGGCACTCATTGAGCCGCGGGGCCGAGACCTTGTGCTGCGCGCGCCGCTTGTCGCGCCGCGTCCTCGACTGTCGCTTCTTGGGGACCGCCATCGGCGCCGCATGGTAGCGGCCCCCCCGCCGAACGTCCCGCACTACGCCGTGGAGGGACAGGCCGGGGACGTTCGAGCCAGGTCCCCTGCTGAACGTCCCGCCACGCCCCGCGGCGTGGTCAGTCAGGGACGTTCGCGAGGGCCGCCGTCCGGGCGGCGTCAAGCGCAACCTCGATGCCCGCGTTGTCCACATCGAGATGCGTTACGGCTCGGACCCGGCGAGCGTCCAGGCTCCCCATCCGCACCCCCTTGGCGTCGAGCGAGCCGCAGAAGCCCTCGGCATCTGAGACCCCGAAGATGACGATGTTGGTCTCGACCCGTGCCGGGTCGATTTCGATGCCGGGGATCTCGGCGAGGCCCTCCGCCAGGCGGCGCGCCCGTTCGTGGTCGTCGGCGAGGCGCTCCACGTTGTTCTCGAGCGCGTAGATGCCGGCCGCCGCCAGGACCCCGGACTGGCGCATGGCACCGCCGAGCATCTGCTTCCAGCGCCACGCCTCCTCGATAAGCTCGGCCGAGCCGGCGAGGCAGGCGCCCACCGGAGCACCGAGGCCCTTCGTGAAGTCGATCCAGGCGGTGTCGAAGTCCGAAGCCCACTCGGCGGCCTCGATGCCGCTGGCGACCACGGCGTTCATCAGCCTGGCGCCGTCCAGATGGGCGTGCAGCCCGTGCTCGCGGGCAATGCCGAGGACGCCGCGGACGCGCTCGAGCGGCCAGACGGTGCCGCCCCGCAGGTTCGCGGTCTGCTCGAGGCAGGCGAGCCGCGGGCGCGGCACGTAGCGGCTCTCGGCCGGATGGGCGCGAATGGCGTCCTCGAGGGTTTCGGGCATGTAGGTCCCGTCCTCACCCTCAAGCTCCGTGATCACGGCTCCGGAGAGCACGGCCGGCCCACCCGCCTCGGCCTCGAGCGGGTGTGCATCGCGGCCGACGAAGATCTCATCGCCACCGGGGCGGACGTGGAGGCGAATCGCGATCTCGTTGCACATCGTCCCGGTGGGCAGGAACACCGCGTCCTCCTGGCCGAGCAGCGCGGCGACCCGTTCCTGAAGGGCATTCGTCGTCGGGTCCTCGCGCTTCTGCTCGTCGCCGACCTCGGCGGCGGCCATCGCGGCCCGCATGCCCTCGCTCGGCCGCGTCTGGGTGTCGGAGTAGAGATCGACGAACACGCTGGGGGTCAGTCCAGCTTCAGATCGCGCAGCTTCGCCATCCGCGGGTCGCCGCCCTGGGAGTGACGATGGGCATCGGGATCGGCGTCGTTGAGCGACTCGCCGCAGACCGAGCAGAGCCCGGCGCAGTCCTCGCGGCAGAGGGGTTGCGAGGGGAACGCGAGGACGAGGGCGTCGTTGGCCCAGCGGCCGACGTCCAGATTGCCGTCCGAGACATAGGGGCTGCGGAGCTCCTCGTCCGCCGTGCCGCCCTGGTCGACCTCGCGGCTGTCGATCTCCAGGTCGGTGGCGGCATCCTCCAGGCAGCGCACGCACGGACCGGTCAACTCGCTGGAGAAGCGCAGCCGCAGCGCGTAGCCGGTGCTGGTGCGGGAGACGTCGAGTCGCGCCTCGCCCGCGCCACCCGGCGGCGAGTAGGTCTGGCCGCCGAGCTCGATCGGGTCGAGATCTATCTCGAGATCGAGCGAGCGGGCCTGTCCGTGCGACAGGGCCAGCCGCTCCAGATCGACGATTCCGCCTTCCGCATACACTCGGCCCGAGGGTAGCGAGCGACGTTGAGCGCGCAATTCCACTGGAACCCGGAGACTTACCTGGCGGAGATCCGGGCCGAGGTCCCGCGCTACGACGAGCTCCAGAAGGCCACCGTGGAGGCGATTCCGTTTGGCCCGGACCGGGTCCTCGAGCTGGGAATGGGCACCGGGGAGACGACACGCGTGCTGCTCGAGGCCTACCCGGATGCCTGGGTGATCGGCCTCGACTCGAGCCCGGACATGGTCTACCGGCTACGGGAGGAGTACGACGACGTCCAGCTCGCCCGCATGGAGGATCCCCTCCCCGACGGCCCGTGGGACCTGGTGATCTCTGTCCTCTCGGTCCACCACCTGCAGGACGACGCGAAGCGCACCCTGTTCCGCCGGGTCCGCGAGCAGGCGCGCGCACTCGTGATCGGCGACGTCGTCAAGGCCGAGAAGCAGGTCACCCCGATAGAGCCCGGCTTCGATTTCCCCGACACCGCGGATGAGCTCGCCGAGTGGTGCAGCGGCGAGATCACCTGGACCGCCGACGACCTCGCCGTCGTCCGAGCCGTCTACGACTGACCCTCAGTGAGAGGAGAGCGATGACCCACCACAACCCGGAACGACCTGGGCCGCCGCCGTCGGCCGACGAGGGCGTGGTCCTCTACGAGAAGCGCGACCGGATCGCCTACGTGACGATCAACCGGCCCGAGGCGCGGAACGCGGTCAGCCCCGAGGTGCACCGCGCGATGATCGCCGCCTGGGCGGACTTCGCCGAGGACGACTCCGTGGACGTCGCGATCCTCACCGGAAGCGGCGACGCCTTCTGCGCCGGGGCCGACCTGAAGGAGTACATCCCGCCGATCATCGTCGACCAGAAGCCTGACGACCTACGGCAGATCGCCGAGCTGGGCCTGAACGGCTTCACCCGCGGCATGCACCGGATCTACAAGCCGATCATCGGCGCGATCAACGGCTGGGCGCTCGCCGGAGGCTTCGAGACCGCGCTCGCCTGTGACATCCGGATCGCCTCCGACCGCGCCATGTTCGGCTCCTTCGAGGCGCGCCGAGGGTTCCACCACGGCGACGGCGGCATCGTCCGGCTCGTCAACTCGGCCGGCGTCGGCGTGGCGATGCACATGCTGCTGACGGCCGAGCCGATCGACGCCGCGCAGGCGCTCGAATGGAACCTCGTCTCGAAGGTGGTCCCGCACGAGAGCCTGATGGACGAGGCCGAGTCCGTCGCCCGCCAGATCCTCCGCAACTCGCAGCGGGCGGTGCGCTCGGCCAAGCAGACGATCCTCGACACGGTCGGCAAAACGCTCGACGAGCAGCTCCGAGCCGAGGCCTGGAACGCCTACACCTGCGCGGACCCGGATGAGACGGTCCAGCTGCTTCAGCGCTTCTACGAGAAGACGGACGCGGGCCGCGCCGGGACCCACGAGACCGACCTCTAGTCCTCGGCGTAATCCGGCCGCGCGATCTCGAGCTTGCGCCGGACGTGCTCCTCGAGACGCGGCGCCAGCTCGTCGATCCGCTCGTCGAGCTCACCCGAGCGGATCCGCTCCGACAGCTCGGCCGCGGCCGCCCGCGGGTCGTCGACCTGCTTGCCGAGCAGCTCACCGAACAGCTCGAGGTCCTCGCGGTCCGGCTCCTCCCCCGCCCTGATCTCCCGGGCGACCACGGCGCAGACGTTCGCGGCGACCAGCACCTTGAAGCGCTGCTCCCGCGGAACCTCCGGGCGCAGCTCCGCGAAGAGGTACTCGGCGACCGAGTCGAGCAGCTCGGCGGCTGTCGGCCGATCCTGCATCAGGTCTGAACCAGCCGCAGCAGGTCGAATTCGGGCTCGCAGATCCGTCGCCCGAGCGAGGCGAGCTCGTGGCTCCGGCGCACTCCGGTGAGGTGATCGTGGGCCTGGCGGGCACAGATCACCGCCCACTTGACGTTGCCGAACGCCTCCCAGTAGCGGACGCGCTCAGGCTCGATCGGTGCGCCACCGGCGGCCTCATAGGCAGCGACGAAATCGTCCAGGCCTCCAACCCCGGCGACGGGCCGGTCGTCGTTTCCAAACCGCCAGGAGCGGATACAGAGCCAGCCGATGTCCTCCGCCGGGTCTCCGAGATGCGCCAGCTCCCAATCGATCACGGCCGCGAGGCCGTTCTCATCGACGATGAAGTTGCCGAGCCTGAAATCGCCGTGCACCAGGCGCGCCTCGGCCGGCTCCGGCGCGTTCGCCCGCAGCCAGCGCAGACCGAGCTCGACGGCCGGCAGCGGCTCGCCGATCTCATCGAGCTGCCGCTCCCACTCGGCGATCTGGGCCCCCGCCGGATCGCCGCCGGGGCTGGGCAGCACCCCATCCAGGCTGCCGGGATCGACCGCGTGGATGCGCGCCAGCGCCTCGCCGAGCTGCGGCGTGAGGACGGACCTGGCCGTCTCGTACTCCGGCTTGCGCAGGACGCGCGGCGCGACGGAGGTGCCCGCGACGTGCGCCATCAGCATCCCGGGCGAGCCGAAGCGGCCGTCGTCGGGCTCGAAGGCAATTGGCTCCGCCACCGGGACGCCGACCTCCGCCGCTCGCGAGATCAGCGTGAACTCGTCGGCGAGCGGAACCAGCGAGACGGTGCCCTTCGGATCGCGGCGCAGGACCCAGCGCCCGTCCTCGCTCTCCGCGAGCCAGGTCTCGCGCGATGCCCCACCCGGGATCCGGGTGAGGCTGAGCTCACCGGCGTCGACCCCGCGTTCGCGGAGGACGTCGCGAATGCCGGCGGCCAGGTCCTCCATGCGATGAGCCTAGTTGTAGGTTGCCGCC